>CAIUUO010000047.1 GCA_903902325.1 uncultured Bacteroidia bacterium | reverse complement strand
GCATTCAACATAAAGGTCGTGCTCAAAAAAGAGGATATGATTATTCTCTGCAGCATCCTTCAATAATTCTTCCTCCCGAGTTTGACAGTTCGAGGTGGGTGTGTCCTCTGAAACCCGCATAAACACTGGAAAGTTGTTTTCGATTTTCAAAAATGTAGTGAACAATTTTAGGTCTAAAGTGTAACATATTAAAGTATATGATTAAATTTGTTGCATAAACAATGACCTATGTATATCAGGATCACAAAAAATAGTCGCGGTGATGCTTACTATCACTTGGTTGAGTCTTTCAGAGATGAAGGAAAGGTTCGCCAAAGAGTTTTACTTTCCCTGGGACGGGTTAATGAAGGCAAATTGGAGCAACTTGCAGAAGCCATCAGTAAGCACATTGACAAGGTAACTGCCCTGAACCTTGCAGAATCTATTGATATTTCGCAAACATACCTGTATGGTCCTTTATTGCTAATAGAACACCTTACCGGGCAATTAGGAATTAGTAAGATCCTTTCTGGTATTGCCCAAAGCCATGATCGACTTCAGTTTAATTTCGAGAGAGCTGTATTTTCCATGGTGGCTTCCCGTTTTATGGAACCCATTTCCAAACTTGGCCTTTTTGACAGAATGCTTGATAGGTTTTATCCCGGGTTATTTGACAACGACATTGAACTGCAACATTTATACAGAAGCTTGGATTTGCTGAGTGCCCACAAAGAAGAGATCGAAAGAAAACTTTTTTATTATGGCAAAGATCTGTTCAATGTTTCGGTGGATGTGGTGCTTTACGACCTGACAACCCTTCGCTTTGAGAGTACACGGACTGATTTGGCTAAATTGCCCCGATATGGTTACAGTAAAGAAAGACGTAGTGACTGCACCCAGGTAGTCCTTGGCCTATTGACCGATACCCAAGGTATACCACTGGGATTTGAAGTCCATCCAGGTAATACCTTCGAGGGAAAAACACTTGAAGGAATGGTGAGCAAACTGCGTAAAAAATTTACGGTCAACCGTTTCATTTTTGTTGCGGATCGTGGCTTGTTTTCTACGGATAATCTGGAACATCTTAGAAAAGATTCAGGAGAGTTCATCGTGGGATTCAAAATCGGGACCAGCAAAAAAATCGTTCAGAATGAGTTTTATGATATTGATCGCTTCACTTTCATCAATGACGAACTTGCCTGTTATGAAACCCAAGTGGAACAGGATCGTTACATTGTTACCTGGTCAAAAAGCAGGGCAGAACGAGACCGTAAGGTCAGGGAGGACATCCTGGATAAAATCAGGCAAAAGCTTTCAAAGAAAAAGCTTACTGATAAGGATTTTGTGAGTAATTCAAACTACAAAAAATACATTTGCATCAACGGTAAGGATAAACCAACTCTCAATCTTACAGCCATCGAAAAAGAAAGCAGAAGGGATGGCTTCTTTGGCATTATTACAAACGTGAAGCAAGATTCCATGACGGCTGAGAAGATTATCTCGGAGTACAAACAACTCTGGCGTATTGAGGACGCTTTTGGTGAACTCAAAGGAACCTTTAAAACCCGACCAGTGTTTCATTGGACTGACGACCGAATCATCGGTCATATCATGGTTTGTTTTCTTGCCTATTTTTGCGAGGCTCACCTAACAAAAAATATTCGCTTAAAAAACGAACAATTAAATTCAAAATCTATTGAAAAAGGTTGGATAGAGTCCAGACCTTTAACGGCTGTTCAGGCAATTAGAGAACTCAATCAGGTTCTCGCAATTCCTGTGAAAGTCAGAAAACAGAAAATCTGGGTAAGAACTGATATCCCCGAAAATGCAATGAAATTGATAAAAGCAATGGAAATGAAGATACCACCAAAAATATTGAAAAAAGAAGAAATGTAGTGTCACAAACTTTTGGAGCACTACTTAATGCTTTATATATTATTTAGTTACAAAAATCAACTGTCAAACTCGGGAGAGAAGGAGGAATAAAGTCTCTAAACCCGCTACCAAACGCTCAATACTTCCCCGAGCTGGGGATATTTGTTTCAATGATTTTTAGCTGTCAGGAGACTGCAATATAACCAAGCGTAGTCGCGGAACTACGCTTAGCAGAGGATTAAAATTCTATCCTTATTATGACAAAAAATAG
>CAIUUO010000046.1 GCA_903902325.1 uncultured Bacteroidia bacterium | reverse complement strand
GGCAAAAAATAAAAAACATCGGGTCGGCTTGAGTGTCGACTTTCTTGTCTTGTATATATTTCTTTTTTCTGTCCTTTCACAATGGTTTACTTTTCAATTTTTTGTCTGTCGTTTCTGTTTTGTCGGGTAACTCAGGCGGGTTACCCCGCCCTTGTCCCCTAAGAACCGGACTTGAACCTTTCGACTCATCCGGCTCAGGCTCTCTAAAGGCGGACTAAACCACCCGGTAATGTACTAAAATTCAATGAACGTTTCTTAAATAGTTTTCTGTAAAAGAAGTACCTATCCCAAGCTGGGTCAAATGGATTGGCTGCACCGGCTATAAGTTTATGGCGGATAATGCGAAAGGCGGCAAACATACGAAGAAGGATGGTATTACCATCATTGAATTTGCCAAAGAACTGCCATTTGCGGTTGCCAATACGCATAAAAAGGAGAGAGACGATTTTTCGATAACCCAGATTGTTATGCAGTCTCCGCGCCCAATTCCAGATGTTACGCCACAGGATGCGATCTAATTTGTAGAACGTCCGCTTTGAACAAGCGTTCCTGTGATAGTTTGACCATCCGGTAATAACCGGGTTTAGATTACGGATAAGAACTGCTGCCTGTGAACCCCTGTGTTTGACGATGATTTCTTTCAGTTTCGTTTTCACTGCTTTGATGCTATCATCCGATGGGCGGATAAGCAGGTTTCTTTTGTTATACATCCTGATGTTTTGTCCCAGGAAGTCGAACCCTTCAAAGATTTGGGTGATTTTTGTTTTCCAGTATATCTTTATCCGTTGCAGTTACAATAAAGTCGTCAGCATACCGGATAAAGTGGATCTTGTGGGGATTGTTTTTGCGACAGCCATCGGGTCGGATTGTAATGCCGAATGCTTTGTCAATGGCTGCTTCAAGCCCGTCGAGGGTCATGTTGGCGAGAGTTGGAGAAATTATACCGCCTTGCGGAGTACCTTTTTCTGTTGGAAACAATCGTTTGTTTTCAATAAACCCGGCTTTTAGCCATTGTTGCAGTATCTTTCTATCCATCGGGATGTTTTCGATTAGCCATTGATGGCTGATATTATCGAAACATCCTTTTATGTCTCCTTCCAGTACCCATGTAGCGCTGTCGTTTCTGGAAAGGTGTATGTAGCACCTTTCAATTGCATCATGACAGCTTCTATATGGACGAAAGCCATAAGAACCTTTATCGGCTGTGGTCTCAGCTACCGGTTGGAGCGCCAGAAGGTGTAAAGCCTGATATGCCCTGTCTTGCATGGTAGGAATCCCCAACGGGCGTTGTTTTCCGTTCTTTTTGAGGATATAAAGACGACGTAAAGGCATTGCTTTGTAGTCCTTACGTGATAGAGATAAGGCTGCCTGGAATTTTTGTGTTGGGGTTTTCCACCGGACGCCGTCAACGCCCGGTGTTCGTTTTCCTGAATTTTCAGTAACCCGTTTTACAGCCAGTAATTTGGCTGAAAACGAGTGGGTAAGCATCCATTGTAAAGCCTTCGCTTTATTTGGTTTGCCTTCCCTTGTGGCCTTTGCAATACGTAGTTGAAATGATTTTACTTCCTTCTCAACCTCTTTCCAGTTGATAGTATTCCAGCTGACAGCCTTTGTTTCAAGTGCACAATCCGGTTTGTCGGACTTCATTTGCTTTCCTGAATTAGAATCTTATTTCAATTTTCTTGCAAAAGAGAACCCGACAGAAGTCAGCATATCCCCCTGATTAAGAGAGGGCATTAGCTTTTTCTGTCGTCCCATACCTGTAAAACATTGTACATGTCTTACGACATGCCTACCATTTGCAACGATGGAGTTAAACAGGCTTACCACGTTCCGCTCAAATAACAGGATTGGGTTAGGTGCTGCCTATATACCGGAAGATCAACATCCATGTGCTCGTAGCTAACGTACTTGCATCCTGTCTTCTTGCCATTTTGGCCAGTGTGTATCAACAACTTTCACACTCTCGCGCATGACGGTACGTCAACGGCAGTTCAGATATCTTCACCATACCATCCAAGCCGACACCTTCCGGAATGTTGCTATCCGTCAGGGAGTCTTTTCCCGGCAGCTCCACACCCGGAAATTGCTCTCCACGCATGTGCCGGTAGGCTACCCGTGATGGAACACGAGATTAAATCAATCTTAAAAAAAAGAACGTCTAACAGTTATTTGAGCGACTTCGTGTCGCACTTTAAATGGGCTATAACGGCCCGGCGGTTTAATGAGTTGCCGTCAGCGTCGCGGTGCATTGTTTTTTGCCAGTCCTGGTAGACGGCTGTGAAGCCTTGTGTCACGGTAATTTGTCCAGATGGCACCAGTCCCGGTAGACGGCTGAAAAGTTTCGTGTCAAGATAAAATTGTCTAGGTGACGAGCAAAAAACAAGGCGCCAGCGCGATGGCCCGCAGCCCAATAGACTTTGTCCAGATGAAACAAAATTGTCATGGTATAGAGAAGTTTATAGATGGCTTAAATTCAACTCTCATAGACTGCTGAGGCTTTAACAAACTTGTCCGGGCTGCGGAAGGCAATTAATTAAACCGTCCGAGTTATATGTAGGGTTAATTTTAAAACTGTCAGGATATGAG
Source organism: uncultured Bacteroidia bacterium (assembly GCA_903902325.1). Classification (GTDB taxonomy): domain Bacteria; phylum Bacteroidota; class Bacteroidia; order Bacteroidales; family Prolixibacteraceae; genus CAINVV01. The sequence goes on along the minus strand of CAIUUO010000046.1, from coordinate 1,558 downwards.
GGAATTATTTATTTTATTCCTCAATCTTGTCTTTCAGGCAGGGAAGGGATGACAGGCTCTTCCCGCAAACATCGGACTTAATTCAATTCGCCTTGTTTGATTTGCGGGATGTGCCTGGCAGCAGCAGGGAGAGATCTATTTATTATGACAAAATGATCGTCAAAATAGTATCCTACTTATTTTATTCAAATCGTAATGAGTCTACTGGGTTACTTGTCGCAGCTTTCCAACTCTGCCAACTGACTGTTAATAGTGCAATAGTTAACGCAATTATTCCTGTTAAGATGAATATCCACCAACTTAATCCAGTTTTATATGCAAAATTCTTTAACCAACTGTGCATAACATACCAACCAATAGGTGCAGCAATTATAAAGGCAACAATTATCTGCAACACATATGCTGAAATCAGCAATTTCACTACTTGTTTCCTTGTAGCCCCATTTATCTTTCTTAATGCAATTTCTTTGGTGCGCTTTTGAACCATGATCGCAGTTAAAGTATATAGTCCAAGCATCGCAAGTAACAACGAAAAAATAGCAGCATAGGTTGATAAAGTCCCCATCTGCTCCTGTGAACCATATTTGTTACGACAAAAATCTTCTAGCACAACATAATCCATCACATAATCCGGATCAAATTCTTTAATTAATTTTTCAACTTTCCGCAGTACATTATGAACATCATTGCCCGATATCTTCAACATTATATTGAATATACGATTATCATATGTGAACATCATAGGTTCAATGCTCTCTTCAAATGAGGAGAAATGGAAATCCTTAACAACACCAATTACGTGCATGGTATCGCCCTTCGAGATTCGAGAATTTAATGGATCAGTCAGACCAAATGTTTTAACAGCTGTTTCATTCAAAACTGCAGCTGTTTCATCAGTTTTGATGTTCTCATCGAAGGGTCGTCCTTCGACAAACGTGAACTCAAGAGTTTCTAAAAACCCAGGCAATATCCTGTACTCCTTTATCGGGTATTCTTTTTTTGGACCATTTCCAATAAGTTCTATGTATTGACCGCTTGGGATATCACCAAATAGATGAATTGATGCACCTATGGATTTTATTTCAGGAATGCTCTTCAATGCGTTTTTAATCGCCGGAAAAGATTTACTTATGTTGTTTTTCAGGTCGGTAATAGCAATAACCCCCTTAGTATTTATCCCTAAATCGGCATTTTTCATGAAAATGATTTGTTTTTTCATTGTAAATAGACTGACCATTAGGAATATCATTATGGAAAATTGCATTACTACCAATAACCTTATGAACTGGCTGCTTCTGTTTAGGGACAAATTTCCTTTAATCAGATTGTCAGGAGAAAATCTTGAGATGAAAAGTGCCGGATATATACCTGAGATTAATCCTACTATTGCAGCGAGTAAGGGAAGCCCAATAAATAGTATTAAATTATTGTGGTAAGTGTTTAGCAAGTCCCTATTCAATATTTGTCCAAATTTCGGGATCAGAATATCCACTAGAAATGCAGCAAAAATCAAGGATACAAATGAAAATATTAACGACTTAACCAAAAACGCTGCAAT
>CAIUUO010000045.1 GCA_903902325.1 uncultured Bacteroidia bacterium | reverse complement strand
CCCCTTCTTTCAAATAATCTGATTAGGGGTTTACAGCACTATCTGATAAAATAGTCGTCTGTTGATAGAAGCATGGTTTTATAGAAATAAAAAAAATCTTTGGGAAAAATTTGTTTTACAACATAGAAGCCTGTCGAAGGGACGAAGGGCATTTCCCATTTTTCACTTTACTTTCAGATCGTCATCGAACTATAATTAAAAACGGCGATTCGGAAATCGCCGCACCCAATCGCCGCCCTCGTCCTAGTCGTCCCAGTCGTCCACTCCTTTCCGTCCTTTCCGTCTTTCCTAAACCGGCAAACCATACACCACCCTCTTCACCTCCTCAGCCCATTGAGTCGGGGTCCTGGAGTGGTCGAAGGTCTGCCAGGGGATGGGTTTCCCAAAGGTGATGGTGTAGCTTTTGCCGCGTTGCTTGAACATCTCGTCGGGGAGCAGTAGCATCTCGATGCCGAATTTGATGCCTATGAACTTTCGGAAGTTGGAAAACCAATGAAAAAATCTGGAGTTGCGGCCGCTCATGAAAACGGGAATCACATCCCTTTTGTGCTCAACAGCCTTTTGAATGAAGTGTTTGTGCCATTCGAGGTCGGCAATGACTCCGCGTTTCTTCCGCGAAGCAAGTCCGGCAGGGAAGATGAGCACCTGCTGGTCTGATTCATAGGCGGCATTGATCTGGCTGATCGAATTCCGCTGCAATCCATACTTGTTGATGGGGATGAACACATCCTTCAGTTGAGGAATCTTGGTCAGCTCGTCCCTTACCAGGAAGAGGGAAGGCCCCATGAATTTTGTCACCCCGTTCAGCAGGATCAAACCGTCGAAACCTCCGAGCGGATGGTTGGAGGCAACGATGTAAGTTCCCTCCTTCGGCAGGTTCTCAGTACCCTGGAAGTCGAAATGCACCCCGAAATAATCGAGGCAGGCGATGACAAATTCGATGCCTTTCCTGTCGCCGTATCTGAAGATGATGTCGTTGAGTTCGCGGATATGCAGCAACCTGTTCATCAGCCCATAAACAAATCCGGGAATCCTCCGCGCCAGCCGGGGGTTCTTTTCTGCAACGAGATCCTTGAGGACGAGTGGGTTCATGATAGAATTACAAATTACAGATTACAAATTACAAATTAAAAATGAAGCGGATATTTTGACTTCTGTGCGTGTATCCTATGTTCGTCATAAACAACTACAGGACAGATGATTGCGCGTAAATTTTTAATTTTTAATTTTTAATTTTTAATTGCCTTGAAGATACCCCACTATCAACTTTTTATCTCCCTGATCCTCAAAAAAATCGCAAAAGGTTATCAACAGGTTATCAACAGCGAAACATTTTAATCCGAACAGGATTGTTAACAACCTGTTGAGAAATAGTTTAGTGTAATAAAGTGTAATGTATTGTCACGAAGTGTAATAATATATACCTTTACATTCTATCTAAAAATGTTTGGCAGGCATGATTTCATTTGTTAGCAAATACAGTGCAACCGTTGACGGTAAAGGGAGAATCGTTCTTCCGGCTCCTTTTAAGAGGGAGTTGGGTGATTCGCCCGAGCCTGTACTTGTCGTAGAAAAAGACGCTTACGATGCCTGCCTGAACATCTATCCCTACGCTACCTGGCAATCAAAGGTAGAAGAAATGAGGAAAAAACTGAATGTAAACAATCCTGTCCACAGCAAGCTATTGTCGCGTTACTTCGAAGAAATTGTCACGCTGACCATGGCCGAAAACGGGAGACTGAATATTCCGGACAAACTGCTTGAGCAGGTCGGAATCGTGAAGGAGGCGCTCTTTACCGGACAGGGAACACTGATGAAATTGTGGGAACCTTCCCGTCACAAGGATTCCAGTCTTAGCGATGAAGAATATACCAGGTTGTTCAGGGAACTGCTTGGCGGACCAATGGATAATTTCTAACCAATTAACATTCGTCGCATGAGTGAGTATCACATACCTGTCTTGCTGGAGGAGAGCATTGACGGACTTGACCTGCAACCCGACGGCATCTATGTGGATGTCACCTATGGGGGAGGCGGGCATTCGCGCCGGATCCTCGAACGCCTGCAGGGGGGTAAACTGGTCGCCTTCGACCAGGATGAGGATGCCAGGCAAAACCTGATCGACGACGACCGTCTGATATTTGTCAGCCACAACTTCAAATTCCTTAAAAATTTCCTCCGTTACCACGGCATCGGGCAGGTAGACGGAATCCTTGCCGACCTTGGTGTCTCCTCTCACGATTTTGATCAGCCCGACAGGGGCTTTTCCTTCCGTTTCGACGGAAATCTCGACATGCGCATGAACCAGTCGGCCGAAAAGGATGCCGTCAAGGTGATCAATGAATACGATGTTTCTAAACTAGGCGAAATTTTCAGGGAATACGGTGAAATTCAAAACTGGCGCAACCTGGCCCAGACCATCGAGCAGGCAAGAAGCACCCAAAAAATCGTCACCATCACCCAGTTTCTGAATGCCATCTCCCGTTGCGTGCCTGCCAAGATCGAGAAAAAATACCTCGCCCAGGTGTTCCAGGCATTGCGTATCGAGGTGAATGGCGAAATGGAAGCCCTCGAGGCTTTCCTGGTAAGTACCATTGAATTGCTCAAACCGGGAGGAAGGCTGGTCGTCATATCCTACCACTCGCTCGAGGACAGGATGGTGAAGAATTTCATGCGTTCGGGCCGTATCGACGGTAAGACAGAGCAGGATTTTTTCGGCCATTTGCATCTGCCGATGGAGGTAATCACCCGGAAAGTGATCGTTCCGGATGAAAATGAGACCGCGAAGAATCCCCGTGCACGCAGTGCCAAACTTCGGATAGCCCGCAAGAACTGAAATGGGAGAGACAAAGAAAAAAAATATGTTTTCACCGGCAGAACTGCTGAATGGCAAGTTCTTCGAGAGTGAGTGGTTTATAAGGAACAAGCTTCTGATGTTTATTGTTTTCCTGATGTTGCTCGCCAACATCATGGTTCGATACAAAACGGCCAAAGTTCTCAGGGAAGTGGACAACATGGAGCGCGACGTGAAGGAGTTGAGGGCACATTCCATTGCCGTGGCAGCTGATGTCATCAAGTTGACGAGGCCGTCGGAGATTCTCGACCGGATAAAGAACAGCAACCTTGGACTCGAGGCTTCCAAGGTGCCGCCAAGAAGATTATATGTGAAAAAAGTAGATTGATGGAAGTAAAACAGGGCATATTGCAAAGGTTGAAGGCGGTCTATATAGGGATCCTCCTCATTGCTGTGCTCATTCTCCTCCTTTTGGTCCAAATCCAGTTTTCGCCCAAATGGAGCGAAAAAAGCAAACTCTTTGAGGTGGTCCAGGTGCCGGTTCAGGCGCGGCGGGGAACCATTTTTGCAGCAGATGGTAGTCCGCTTGCCGCTTCCATACCCCATTACAGTCTCAGGATGGACCTTAGCGTTCCTCAACTCAAGAAATATTTTACCCATGACGTGGATTCCCTCGCGCTGATGCTTTCGAGGTTCTTCCACGACAAATCGGCGTCAGGCTATCGCAGGGCATTGACGGAAGCCTATCTGAAAGGAGACCACTATTTTCTGGTCACTTCCCATAAAATCGGGTACGATGAACTTCAGCGGGTCAGAAGGTTTCCCATTTTCAGGAATGGCCAGTTCAAGGGCGGTTTGATCGTAGAACAGGATTACGAACGGATTTATCCGCTGGGCAATCTGGAAAGCCGCACGCTTGGCAAGATGAAAGAGGGGGTATGGGATGGGATGCCGGCACAGGTCGGCGCTTTCGGACTGGAAGAGTCCTTTGAAAAGGAGCTGAGGGGCGAGGACGGTTTGGCCGAAAAGGAAAATGTCTCGGGCCGGACCATGGAGGTTCACCTCGATGAACCTACGGATGGCTGCGATCTGGTCACGACGCTGGATGTGAAACTGCAGGACCAGGTTTCCTATTCCCTGCGCAAGATGCTGGAAAAAACCAAGGCAAAATACGGCACCGCCATTCTGATGGAGGTCAAAACAGGCGACATCAAGGCCATCTCCAATTTTGGAAGAAACAGTGGGGGTGAACTGATTCAGGGTTACCAGAATTATGCGCTCGGAAGTGCGGGGTGCTCAGAACCTGGGTCCACTTTCAAACTTGCCTCCCTTATGGCCGCCATGGAAGATGGGAAGATTGATACTTCAACGATCGTGGATACCGGTATCGGCGTCTGGATCACCAAAAAGTGGAAAGTGACAGACTCCGATCACGATAAAAAGGGAGGCTTTCACCAGATCACTGCAAAACGGGTTTTTGAAGTATCCTCCAACATCGGGGTAGCCAAGCTGATTACCCAGAATTATGCCAATGATGAGCGGGCATTTTTAAGCAGGATCCATGAATTTGGCCTGGACATTCCGCTTAAAGTTGGCATCAGCGGAGAGGGAGCGCCTTACATCAACCACCCGGGCGACAAGACCTGGTCGGGGGTGAGTTTGATCCAGATTTCGTATGGTTATGAGTTGAAACTGAGTCCGCTTCAAATACTATCATTTTACAACGCCGTGGCCAATGATGGCTGCATGATGCAACCACGCCTAGTAAAGGCGGTGACTGAGAATGGCGAAGTCAGCAGGAGTTTTGGCACGAAAACTATCAAATATTCCATCTGCTCAAACAGTACACTGCGTAAGGCACACGCCATGCTGGAGGGTGTCATCGAAAACGGCACAGGTAAGGCACTGCGGTCATCCAACTACAAGATTGCAGGTAAGACGGGTACTGCGCAGGTTGCCAATAAAAATGAGGGTTACAACCGCAAGGGGAACAAGGTTTACCAGGCCTCTTTTGCCGGTTATTTCCCGGCAGACGATCCAAAATATTCCTGCATTGTGGTGATCAATCATCCGCTGGGAGACTATTACGGTGCTTCCGTAGCCGGACCCGTTTTCAGGCAGATTGCCGATTATGTCTATGCTTATGAACTGGGGAAAGACAATGAACTGAAAAGCGCCGTTAAGGTGGAGGAAGATTACCCCGGACTGGTTGCGGGACGAAAAAAAGACATCGCGAGGGTCTTGAAGGACCTCAACATCATGAATGGCTGGAGCTTTTACAAGTCGGAATGGGTGGAAACCAACAAGGAAGATGACGGGGTTGCCATTAACAGCAGGGAGATCAAACCCGGCACCATTCCCAATGTGAAGGGAATGGGTTTGACGGATGCCGTTTACCTGCTCGAAAAATCCGGACTGAGGGTATCACTCAGGGGATTCGGGAAAGTCAGGTCGCAGTCGCTGCGAGCCGGCGATCCGATGAGAAGAGGCCAAAATATAATGATAACACTTGGATAAGATGATGAGACTAACCAACATATTATCAGGGATTGCAGGATTAAACGTAACCGGAAGCGCTGAAGTTGAAATTTCGGGGATCGCTTTTGATTCACGCAAAGTGAAGCAGGGAACCCTCTTTGTTGCCACAAGCGGGACGCATGCCGACGGGCATCAGTACATCTCATCGGCCATCGAAAAGGGAGCAGTTGCCGTGTTGTGCGAAAAACTGCCCGAAATGCCATATCCTTCAGTAACCTGGATTGTTTCGACGGATACTTCTGCTGATCTGGGGAATGTCGCCTCCAACTTTTTTGGTCAGCCTTCAACGAAAATGAAAGTGGTCGGTGTAACAGGCACTAATGGCAAAACAACCACGGCCACGCTGTTGTACAGGCTGTTTACGGCGCTGGGTCATACAAGCGGACTCTTTTCAACGGTTTGCAATTACATCGGTGCCGAAAAGCAGGATGCCACGCATACCACCCCTGATGCCCTGCAACTGCAGGAGACCATGGCAGAGATGGTACAAGCCGGCTGTACGCATTGTTTCATGGAGGTCAGTTCGCATGCCGTCGATCAACAGCGCATAGCAGGAATCTCTTTCGATGGCGCCATATTCAGTAACCTGACCCACGACCACCTGGATTACCACAAGACATTCATCGGCTACCGTGATGCGAAAAAGAAATTCTTTGACCAGTTGCCTGCCGAGGCTTTTGCCCTGACCAATGTGGACGATAAAAACGGAGCGGTGATGCTTCAGAATTGCAAGGCACGAAAATATACCTATTCAGCCCGGACGATGGCAGATTTCAAAGTCAAGGTGATTGAAAGCCACTTTGACGGGATGCTGTTGAATGTAAACGGGAAGGAGTTCTGGAATCATTTTGCAGGCAATTTCAATGCCTACAACCTGCTGGCAGTCTATGCAGCAGCCGTTTTGCTGGGCGCGGATCCCGACGAAGTGCTCAGGGTGATGAGCCTGCTGAAACCTGTTGACGGACGGTTTGAAATATTCCGTTCGCCTGTCGGTTATTTCGCAGTGGTAGACTATGCCCACACGCCGGACGCATTAAAAAATGTGCTCTCCACGATCAATGAAACACGCACCGGCGATCAGAAGGTGATCTGTGTTGTCGGAGCAGGCGGTGACAGGGACAAGACTAAACGTCCAGAAATGGCGGCTGAAGTCGTCCAGGCAAGCGACCGCGTCATCCTGACCTCGGACAATCCCCGGTCGGAGGAGCCGGAGCAGATCATTGCAGACATGATGGCCGGGGTTTCGGTAGCATCACGAAACAAGGTACTGGCCATCACCAACAGGAAAGAGGCTATCCGTACCGCCTGCATGCTGGCGCACCAGGGAGACATCATCCTGATTGCCGGCAAGGGCCACGAAGATTACCAGGAGATCAAGGGGGTGAAACACCACTTCGACGACCGCGAAATAGTTCAGGAAATATTCAACACATCCACGCTAAACTAAAGTACCATGTTATACTACCTCTTCAAATACTTAGACCAATTTGATATCCCGGGCGCGAGGATGTTTGAATACATCTCTTTCCGTTCTACGCTGGCCGTGATTGCTGCGCTTTTTATCTCGACCATCTGGGGTAAAAAAGTAATCAAAATATTACAGCGTCAGCAGATTGGGGAAGAGATACGTGACCTTGGCCTGGAAGGACAGATGCAAAAGAAGGGAACGCCTACCATGGGCGGAATTATCATTCTGGCATCTATCCTGATCCCCGTACTCCTGTTTGCACAACTCGAAAATGTTTATATCATCCTGATGATTATTGCCACCATCTGGTTGGGTGTAATCGGGTTTATCGACGACTACATTAAGGTATTTTTGAAGGATAAACAAGGATTGGCGGGTAAATTCAAAGTCATGGGACAGGTCATGCTGGGGCTGATCGTCGTAGGCACCCTCTATTTCAGCAATGATGTCATTGTTCGCGACCAGGTCTATCTTCCGAACGGAAGGGTGAAAACAGAAAATGTACTGAATCCCCAGACGGGGAAAAAGGAGGCCCATCAGGTTACCGTCGACCGCAAATCGACAGAAACTACCATTCCTTTTATCAAGAGTCACCAGTTCGACTACAAATGGTTTGTTGGTTTTACAGGTAAGTATGCTGACAAACTCGTTTGGTTTCTCTATGCGCTGATCATCATTTTCATCATCACGGCTGTCTCCAACGGAGCCAATCTCACGGATGGGCTCGACGGGCTGGCGACCGGGGTCTCGGCTATCAGCGGGACTACACTTGGAGTCTTTGCCTATCTGAGTGGTAACTTCATCTATGCCGGATACCTGAACATCATGTACATTCCTTTTGTGGGAGAGCTCACGGTGTTTATCTCGGCATTCATTGGGGCATGCATCGGTTTCTTATGGTACAATTCCTACCCGGCCCAGGTATTTATGGGAGATACCGGAAGTCTTTCGCTTGGCGGTATTTTGGCGGTCTTCGCCATTATCATCCGGAAAGAGTTCCTGATTCCCTTGCTTTGCGGCATCTTCCTGGTTGAAAATTTGTCTGTGATGATCCAGGTCGTTTGGTTCAAATACACCAAAAAGAAATATGGGGAGGGCAGGAGGATTTTCCTGATGGCTCCTCTTCACCATCATTTCCAGAAAAAGGGATTTCCCGAGGCAAAAATTGTGACCCGTTTCTGGATTGTCGGGATTATTCTTTCCGTATTAACGATTGCAACCCTTAAAATACGGTAGTCATGCAAAAAAAGCGACTGGTCGTACTGGGGGCAGGTGAAAGTGGGGTAGGAGCTGCTATTCTCGGGATCGCCCGGGGATATGAGACTTTTGTCTCTGACTTTGGTGCCATTCAGCCACAGTACAAAACCGAGCTGACTGTCCGTGGCATTCCTTTCGAAGAGAACAGGCATACCGAAGCATTGATAATCAATGCGGATCTGGTGGTAAAAAGCCCGGGTATTCCGGAAAAGTCTCCTGTCGTTAAGTTACTGATGAATGCAAGCATCCCTGTGATTTCGGAAATTGAGTTTGCCGGCTATTATACCCATGCCAAAACGATTTGCATCACCGGCAGCAACGGAAAGACTACCACCACCCTGCTGACTTACGATCTGCTGAAACGTGCCGGATTAAAAGTGGGTCTTGCCGGCAATGTTGGCAAAAGTTTCGCCTGGCAGGTGGCAGAGGAGGATTTCGATTATTACGTGCTCGAAATCTCCAGTTTCCAGCTCGACGGGATGTTTGATTTTCGGGCCAACGTGGCCATCCTCACCAACATCACGCCTGATCATCTCGACAGGTACAACTACCAGATGCAGAACTATACGGATTCCAAGTTCAGGATCGTCCGGAACCAGACAGAAAGTGATTTTTTCATCTACAATGACGACGATCCCGTGATTGCAGAAGAATTGGCCAAGAGGAGCCTACCGGCTAAAAAACTGGCTTTTTCTACGGAACATACCCTCCCGGAAGGCGGATGGGTGGAAGATAAAACAATGAAATTAAACGTATTCAATACTATATTCGACATGACAATACATGAACTGGCACTACAGGGGAGACATAACTTAAACAATTCGATGGCCGCCGGAATCTCCGGGATGGTTCTCAAACTTCGCAAGGATGATATCCGCGAGTGTCTGAGCGATTTCCAGGGCGTGGAGCACAGGCTCGAAAGATTCATGCGTGTACATGAAATTGAGTTCATCAACGATTCGAAAGCGACGAATATCAACTCGGTATGGTATGCACTCGAAAGCATGTCAACTAAAGTGGTCTGGCTCGTTGGTGGAACGGACAAAGGCAACGATTACTCACAGCTCTACGATCTCGTGAAGGAAAAGGTAAAAGCCATTGTCTGCATCGGAGTCGACAACAGCAAGATCATCGCGGCTTTTAAGAACATGGGGATTGAAATAGTGGAATCAGAAAGCATGGAAGAAGCAGTCAGAAGCTCCTACTTTCTTGCTTCCAAGGGTGATTCAGTACTGCTTTCACCGGCTTGTGCAAGTTTTGACCGATTCAAAAATTACGAGGACCGTGGACGTCAGTTCAAAGAAGCCGTCAGGAATCTTTAATGTGGAAAATCAATTTAGAAATTGACAATTGACAATGGACAGTTGACAATGAATTAAGAATCAGAAATTGAATGTATTACAAATTATAAAAGACAAGTTTAATACTCATGAAATTTAGCGACTATTTCAGCAGACTGAAAGGAGACCGAACACTTTGGATGGTGGTCATCGTCTTGTCGCTATTTTCGATTCTAATCGTTTACAGTTCAACCGGTGCATTGGCCTTCCGAAAACTTCATGGTAATACTTCCTATTATATACTCAGGCAGATTGCTGTCCAGGCCTTTGGTTTCCTGATTATCATGATGATGGTAAAGTTCCAATCCGTCAAATTCTACAACAAAATCGCCAATCCGGTATTTATTGTGGCTCTTTTTCTGGTTGTTCTTGGGATTTTGTTTGGCAGGGCTGATGGTGGCAGCGGACGAACGATCCACATCGGGTTCATTAGTTTCCAGCCGGCGGAATTTGCCAAAATTGCGATTGTTTTGTGGGTGGCAAGGGTTTTATCTGTCAGCAAGGATGATCCGGATAATCAGAAGATCACTTTCCTTACCGTCCTGGCAGGAGTGGGCGCATTGGGTTTATTGCTGGTCATGGTTAACTTCTCCTCCGCTTTTCTGGTTGTATCCACGGCGTTCATCATGATGTTCGTAGGCAGGGTTAAAATCACGTACATGGTTATTGTTATAGCTGTGGTTCTTGGCCTACTGGTTGTTCAGTATTCGCTGAAGGACAAACTGCCCGACGTCATGTACCGTGTTTCGAGGCTGGACACCGTGAACCACAGGATAGATGCTTTTTTGGGAAAAGCCGAAAAGGTTGAGGAAGAGGGTGTTACCCAGGCCGAATTTGCAAAGATTGCCATCTACCGTGGCGGTTTTTTCGGAGTGGGTGCCGGCAAAAGCGACATCAGCAACAGGATGAGCGCAGCCTACAACGATTTTGTCTACTCCATCATTGTTGAAGAATATGGTTTGGCCGGGGGAGCAGCGGTGATGCTGCTTTACCTGATCCTTTTGACGAGGGGATTGGTCATCATCAGAGGATGCAAAAGAACATTCCCCCTTTTCCTGGCAACTGGAGTCGTCACCCTGATTATGCTTCAGGCTATGATCAATATGGGCGTATCCTCCGGACTGATTCCGGTTACTGGTCAACCCTTGCCCTGGGTAAGTTGGGGGGGGACATCCCAGCTTTTTACCGCCATTGCATTCGGATTCCTGTTCAAGGTGAGCGCCGAAAATAAGGCTGAGTCGCTATCGGAAATTGCAGCGGACCATGAGCCTGAAGATGAAATGGATGATGAATATTCGAGAGAGGATTTATTGGCTTCTTTAAATAAAAAACTGAGTATATGAGCAACCATCGGTTCATCGTTAGCGGAGGCGGCACGGGAGGACATATCTTTCCTGCGCTTTCAATTGCCGAAGGCCTGAAGATGCGTTTCCCGGATGCGGAGATACTCTTCGTCGGCGCCATGGGCAAGATGGAGATGGAAAAAGTTCCGGCAGCGGGATTCCCAATTGTCGGTCTGCCGGTAGCCGGTTTTCACCGGGGTGAGTTCTGGCGCAACCTTTTGTTCCTGCCCAAACTGCTGGCATCGTTGTGGAAGGCGAGGTCGGTGGTCAGGAAGTTCAGACCCGCCTGTGTGATCGGTGTAGGTGGCTATGCCAGTGGACCGATCCTGAAAGTGGCCACGCAAATGGGCATTCCGGCCCTTTTGCAGGAGCAGAATTCCTTTGCCGGTGTCACCAACAAAATCCTCGGAAAGAAGGCAGCCAAAATTTGTGTGGCCTACAGGAATATGGATCGATTTTTTCCGAAGGATAAAATTGTCTTCACCGGAAATCCAATCCGGAAGGGTCTCGAAGGCCTTTCAAACAAGTCGGAGGAGTCACTGAAGTTTTTCGGACTCGATCCTGCCCGGCCCGTTGTGCTGGTAGTAGGTGGAAGTCTTGGTGCCCGATCCCTGAACAATGGCATCAGGGCAAAACTGGATTTGATACGATCTTCCGAAGTACAGTTTCTCTGGCAGACAGGAAAAATATATTATTCTGAGTTAAAAAATGAACTGGATGCGAACCCTGCCGGGAATGTCCATTTATTGGAATTTATCCAGCGGATGGATCTGGCCTTCTCGGCAGCCGACCTGGTGATTTCCAGAGCCGGGGCCGGCACCATCAGCGAACTTTGTGTGGTGGGCAAACCATCCATTCTGGTTCCTTCGCCCAACGTGTCGGAAGACCACCAGACCTACAATGCACGGGAGCTGGCAGACCAGGACGCTGCCATTTTAATCCGGGATGCGGAGGTGAATGAGCGTTTGGTCGAAGAGGCTTTAATCCTGGTAAATGACAGAAAGCGTCTGGATATTTTGGCAGAAAACATTAAAAAAATGGCCACACCAAACGCAACAAAAGATATAGTAGACGTAATAGCCTCGCTAATTGACAATTGACAATTAACAGTTGACAATTGCTGAGAATACATCATTGATGAATTATTATAAGTGATATGAGGAAATTTTAAGTATCCTAAGATTATGGAAATTAGAAAACTATTTGAATTTAGAATCAAAAGAATGCCAGATCATAAAATTCTAAATTGTCAATTGTCAATTGTCAATTGTCAATTTTCCTCTGTCAATTTTCAATTATATGGCCATGGTTGAACTGGAAAACATCAAACAGGTGTACCTGCTGGGGATTGGAGGTATCGGCATGAGCGCCCTTGCCCGCTATTTCAGCTTTGCAGGAATGCAGGTTTCAGGGTACGACAAGACTCCCTCACCCTTGACGGATGAGTTGATCACGGAGGGAATTCCTGTTCATTTTAGTGCGGATACAGATCTAATGCCGAAGGTTTCTGAACGGGAAAGCACATTGGTCATATTCACTCCTGCCGTACCTGAGAGTTTCGGCGAGATGAAGATGCTGCGTGAAAACCAGTTTAACCTGGTCAAAAGATCCGAAGTGCTTGGTGCCCTGAGCCGTGGGAAAAAATGCCTCGCCGTGGCAGGCACGCATGGAAAGACCTCCGTTACCACGATGACTGCCTACCTGCTGAAGGAATCGCATGTCGATTGTTGTGCCTTTATGGGAGGCATATCAAGGAATTATGGCACCAATCTGTTGCTGCCAGATAACCACAGTGACCTGATGGTGGCCGAAGCCGATGAGTTCGACCGATCTTTCCTGCGGTTGTTCCCTGAGATGGCCGTAATTACCTGGATGGATCCGGATCACCTGGATATTTACGGAACCGCTGAAAATCTGGTCGACGCCTTTGCTACCTTCACGGGTCAGATCAACAAGGGAGGGGTTCTGCTTTACCGCAAAGGTGTGGCCGTTGATTTTTCATGGAACAAAGAAATCAGCTACTACTGTTATTCTGCAACGGGAGATGCTGATTTTAGGGCAGAAAATGTGGTGGTTGAGGAGGGAGCCTACCATTTTGATGTCATTTCTCCTTTCGGGACAGTCAAAGGTATCAGGCTTCATTATCCCGGACTGATGAATGTCGAAAACATGACAGCAGCCATTGCACTTGCATTGATGAACGGCGTCACGCCAATCGAAATACTTGCCTCAATACCAGGATACAGGGGCGTGGAGCGCAGGTTCGACATCCGCTACAAGGGCAGGCAAGTCGTTTACATTGATGATTATGGTCATCATCCCCGCGAACTGGAGGCAACGATCAAATCCGTAAGGCACCTCTATCCCGGCAGGAAAATCACCGGAATATTCCAGCCTCACCTCTTTACCCGTACCCGGGATTTTGCCGATGGATTTGCCGAAAGCCTCGATTTGCTTGATGAGGCGCTCGTGATGGAAATCTATCCTGCCAGGGAGGAACCGATTGAAGGCGTGGATGCCGGATTGATTCTTGGCAAGATGAAACTGAAATCAAAAAGGAGATGCTCGGCGGCTGATTTTCCGGCGATCCTTGACGATTATAAGATTGATATATTACTGACTCTGGGAGCGGGCGACATAGACCGCCTCGTCAATCCCATCGTTGATTATTTAAAAGAGAAGGAAGATGCTTAAAAAAATCGGAACTCTTGTCATTTGGTGCCTTGTGTTCGCAATGGTCTCCCTATCTTTGGGGTTTACCATATACGAGCGCAAGAAGATCGTTTGCACCGATGTGAGGGTCGAGATTACGGATTCCCTGGACAACCAGTTCATCCGGGGAAGGGATATCAGGGATTGGGTGCTCAGCCATAACCCGCATGTGTTGCGCCAGAACCTTGACAATATTGATTTAAGAACCATTGAGGATGGCTTGCAGAAAATAAAGGCAGTCGAAGAGGTAAATGTTTTCACCTCCATCGTAGGCAGGGGCAAACCCGGCGAGGGATCGCTGGTGGTCAGGATCAGGCAGCGAAAGCCTGAATTCAGGGTGGATCAGCCGGGCCGGGACTATTACATGGACCGTTTTGGCAAAAGCATCGACTGGACACCCAACTATACGCCCCGCGTGCTGATGGTTTCGGGTGTCATCGCTTATGAATATGCACGAAAGCGCCTTCTACCGCTTATCACCTATATTGAGAATGATCCGTTTCTGAATGCACAGATTGATCAGATTCATGTGGGTGGGAACGGAAACCTTACGATGGTGCCGCGTGTCGGAGACCAACTGATATACTTCGGATCACCTGATGATTATCAGATAAAATTCCGAAATTTGAAAGCGCTCTACAAGGAAGGATTTAAATACGGGGGATGGACCATTTACAAATCCATCAACCTCACATACAGAAATCAGGTAATCTGTTTAAAAAAACAATAGAGATGAGCCAAACAAGAGAATTAGCAGTCGCCGTTGATATCGGCACTTCCCGTACCAGGGCAATCCTGGGAAGATTTACATCAGACAACAAGCTCGATGTATTGGCCTTTGGGGAGGTAACTACCATGGGAGTTCGAAACGGCGTTGTGGTCAATATTGACGAAGCAGCCGAGTCTATCCGCAAGGCAGTGTCGGTTCTCGAAAATTCGACCAACCTTAAAGTAAAGAAACTGTATGCGGGTATCTCCGGACCAAAAATCGGTAACAGGCCCTATTCCTGTTACCGGATGACAGAAGGGAATGAAGTAACGCAAGCGATTGTGAAGGGATTGGCCGATGAGGCCAAAAGACATTCCGTGGTAGCAGGGGAAAAGATCTACCATTTGGTGCCCACAGAGTACATCGTCGATGGAGAGCGGGGGATCAACAAGCCGGCCGGTATCGCCGGACGCCGTATTGATGCCACCTACACCATCATTCTTGCCTCTGAAAATTACGAAAAGAACCTGGCAAGGGCCATCGAGAAGGCTGGATTTGAACTCGCTGTTCCCTATATCAATCCTTACGTGCAGGGAGCTGCCTGTCTTTCTCCGGATGAGAAGGAGGCGGGAGTCGTTTTGCTTGACCTTGGAGCAGGTACAACAGGTATTTCGCTCTATTATGAAAATAAGCTCAGACTGGCCCTCGAACTTCCGTTCGGAGGTAATGTGATTTCAAATGATATCAAGGAGGGATGCAACATCATTCCAAGGCACGCAGAAATGGTGAAGGTCAATTGTGGCTTTGCTATGGCCGACCTCGCACCTGATAACAAAGTGGCACAGATTCCGGAAGTGGAAGGCTGGCCCGGGAAGGAGATCTCTTTCAAGAGTCTTGCAGGGATCATCCAGGCGCGGCTGGAGGAGATCATGGAATGGGTGAATTTCCAGTTGGAATCGACCGGTTATCTGGATAAACTGGGTGCCGGCATTGTGATAACCGGCAATGGGGCAAACCTGAATGGGATCGACAAACTGGTAAGTTTTACAACAGGACTGGATGTGCGATTTGGAAGGCCAATCATTCCGATGAAGGAGCAACTTTTCAACAATCAACTGGTTACTCCGGGGTCTGCCAATCTCTTGGGCATACTGGTACATGGATTGATCAATTCAAGAACTTTGAAATATCCTGCAGGGATGGTGGAACCTGTCGTGCAGGAAGAGGCTCCAAGGGCAGCCCCAGTCAGGAAAAAATCGCGCGGATTGCTGGATTTGGTCGACCGGGTAAAAGATGGCCTCGAAGGCCTTTTTGAGGATTCAGAGGGTAAATAGGCAATTGACAATTGACAATTGACAATGATGTATACTGCTGAGGGTGTGAATAATTCAAGAAATTGAAATAATTTATGCGCTCAACTTAAATTGCAAAAGTTGAAGTTATGGAAAATATAGTGGATGATCTGTTGCCATTTGGTTTTCAACAGCCATTTCACTCCATCATCAAAGTGATCGGAGTCGGAGGCGGAGGAAGTAATGCCGTCAATCACATGCATCGGAACGGGATTGCCGGAGTCGATTTTGTGATATGCAACACAGATGCCCAGGCATTGGCCAGCAGTCAGGTACCCATCAAGATTCAGTTGGGCGTGACCCTTACAGAAGGAAGGGGAGCCGGAAACGCTCCCAGGAAAGGGGAACAGGCGGCCATCGAAAATCTGGGAGAGGTGAGGCAGGTGCTCGAGTCGGGCACCAAAATGGTCTTCATCACTGCCGGCATGGGCGGAGGTACAGGAACCGGAGCCGCTCCCATTATCGCCCAGTTGGCCAGGGATATGGATATCCTGACCATTGCAGTGGTAACCATGCCCTCCAAGAAAGAGGGGAAACTGCGTTACGACCAGGCAACTGAGGGAATTCTGAAACTGGACAGGTACGTGGATTGCATGCTTGTGATCAGCAACGAAAACCTGCACAAAGTATATGGGGAATTGCCTGCCAGGGAAGCATTCGCCAAAGCAGATGACATCGTTTGCACGGCAGTGAAAGGATGTGCGGAGATAATTACCCTTCACGGGAATATCAACATCGACTTTGCGGACGTCAACACGGTGATGCGCGACAGCGGAGTCTTTATCATGGGTACAGGCTTTGCCGAAGGTCCGGACAGGGCTTATGATGCCGTGGAAGATGCCTTGCAATCGCCTTTGCTCGACAGCAACAATATTTTTGGCACCAGCAACATCCTGCTGAACATCATCTCCGGAGAAGAGGAGGTAAGAATGGGTGAGATCGGTCAGATCATCGATTACCTGCAGCAGGCTGCCGGCGACAACGCCAATATTATCTGGGGAAATGGTTATGATCCTTCGCTCGGGAATAAGATCAGCGTGACCATTATTGCCACAGGATTTGATCAGGATCCAAGCCCAGTCAGATCGGCAGTTACAGCATCTGTAAAGGTCCAGGAAGAAAAGGATATTCTTCTGATCAGTGATGATGTTCCGGAGGTGAGGGAGGATGTGCCGGTAGAAGAGGAAGATGATTTCATGGGAATTTCAGCAGGGGAAGATGTATCTTTTCCATTGGAAACACCAGGGGAAGTACCTGAAATAAAGGAAAAACCAATTCTTGAAACGGAAGAGAAACCTTCCAAGAAGGAAAGGGAATCCATCTCGAAATGGTTTAACAGGGAGTTTGGAGGACTCTTCTCGGATGAGGATACGGAAGTAAAATAAGTGCCTAAAGTGCGCTAAAGTGACTAGAGTGCCTAAAGTTAGGGACTTTCAGCATTTTAAGATGTTAGCGCAAGTACTCTAGGCATTTTAGGCACATTAGTTCACTTTAGGCACTTTAAGATAAACGATAAAATAAATATATTATGAAGGAACTCATAGATTTTGATCTTCCGACCTCTACGGAAAACATCATCAAGGTGATTGGTGTTGGAGGAGGCGGAAGCAATGCCGTAAACCATATGTTCAGGCAGGGAATCAAGGATGTTGACTTTGCCATTTGCAACACGGATTTGCAACATCTCCTGAAGAGTCCCGTACCCGTGAAGGTTCAGCTTGGGTCTGCACTTACTGAGGGTAGGGGTGCCGGGAACAAGCCGACCATCGGCAGGGATTCGGCCAATGAAAATATCGAGGAAATTGAAGCCATTTTCTCCGCGAACACCAAGATGGTCTTCATCACGGCCGGGATGGGAGGAGGCACCGGAACAGGCGCTGCACCGGTCATCGCGGAGGTTGCCCGAACCAACCATATCCTGACAATCGGCATTGTGACGCTTCCGTTCAGGAACGAAGGCAAGCTTAGGATTCAGCAGGCTATTGATGGAATTCGTCAGATGGAAGGACATGTTGATTCCCTCCTGATCATCAACAACGAAAGAATCCGCGAAATTTACGGCGATTTCCCCATCTCGAAAGCCTTTGCCAAAGCCGACGATGTGCTGGCAACTGCAGCCAGGGGTATCGCAGACATCATCACCAGCACAGGCTTCATCAACGTCGACTTTGAAGATGTCAGGACTGTTATGCAGAATTCCGGAGTAGCCATCATGGGGTCAGCCACTTTCAGCGGGGAGGACAGGGCACTGAAAGCAGCCGAGGGAGCCATAAACTCACCACTACTGAACAACAGCGACATCCGCGGCGCAAAAAATATACTTGTCAATATCACATCGGGCGAAACCAGGGAGGTGACGATGGACGAGGTGAACCTGGTCAATGAGTATGTGCAGGAGATGGCCGGAAACAGTGCCGACCTGATTCATGGTATTGCAGTTGATCCATCACTGGGAGATGCACTTACTGTAACTGTAGTTGCAACAGGGTTCAAGACCAGTTCAATACCTGAACTGAATATGAACAAAGGCGATGACAAAATCAGGGTATCCATCGGTGATGATTTTTCTGACGCCAATCACAGTCCGTCACGACAGGAAACATTCTTTCCGGGAGAGTCCGCAACCGGCCTCGATTGGATGGAAGATCCCGAAGAGGAGGTAATCAGCCGCCTGTATCCTAAAAGAATGATCGATCCATTCTCCGGAGCGCCGGAAGTTGTCAGGAAAGTCATGCATGTTGATTTCTACAACCAGACGGAAGATTATATCAATGAACTTTCGAAAGTTCCCGCATTTGAGAGGCGTAGGATGAAGCAACAGAAACCCGGAGGCAATACGGATAATGGGAAATCAATGTCAAGGTATTCCATCTCCAGCAATCCGGAGGAGGGACTCAAACTCAGGAAAAACAACTCTTTCCTGCACGACAAAGCGGACTGAAAAATCTGCTAATGTGCTAATCTGCTAATGTGCTAATGTGCTGATGTGCTAATTAAGAACGCATTAATGTATATTTTCAACTCATTTCTTATAACTTATATCTCATAACTTATATCTCATAACTTATATCTCATAACTTATATCTCATAACTTATATCTCATAACTTATATCTCATAACTTATATCTCATAACT
>CAIUUO010000044.1 GCA_903902325.1 uncultured Bacteroidia bacterium | reverse complement strand
TGCTTTCAGATTGTATCTTTGACTTACTGATAAACACCGGGGCAGAAATGTTAACGAAGGGTTAGCCGGTTGTGATTTGCTTTCAGATTGTATCTTTGACTTACTGATAAACACCTTTTTCAGTAGATGCCATTGGACTGACATAGTTGTGATTTGCTTTCAGATTGTATCTTTGACTTACTGATAAACACCAGACCCCCATGTATTTGACTGGGGATGTGCTTGTTGGTTTGATTTTTAGAATTTAAAAAAAAGGTGTTTTCAGCATAAAAAAACCGGATCATCGTCCGGTTTTTTTATGCTGTTTGATTGAATATCAGAATAATTCAAGCTGTTGCACCACTTCATTTTTGGTGGCAGCTTTTTTCCCATAGAAAAGCTCCATGTCTCCAAACTGTTTATCCGTGATGCACAAAATGCCAATATGGCCATTCTCCGGCAATTCGGATTTTACCCTTTTGATATGAACCTCCGCATTGTCTTTGCTTGGACAATGACGCAGATAAATACTGAACTGAAACATGGTGAAACCATCCTTCAATAATTTTTTCCGAAACAAGGCATAGATCTTTCGCTCTTTCTTTGTTCCTGTCGGCAAATCAAAAAGTACCATTACCCACATAATGCGATATTCGCTCAAACGTTCCATCTTTTCCCCTTTTAGGTGCCGGGAGCGAGTGACCGGGTGACTCCAAGTCACCCGGTAACTCGCTTCAGTCTAAAGTTCAGGATATTCAACCCTTCGTATTTCTTGCCTGAAACATTTTGCCAATGATGCCGTTGTTTGCTGCACTGCAAGCATCAATGGACTTCGGCGACCATTGATGGTCACATCCAGAACCGGTACTTGGAGCAGACTCGTTTTCTGAGCTTTGGTCAGATCTTCAGAGATATCACCTGCATTCATCATCCCAACTATTATTTTGTCAACGTACGGGCGGTAGGGCTCCATGATGTCATCTGCCAGGCAGTATGCATTGTATCTGTTGTGGTGATGTATGCCAAAGGTCGGTAACAGTCCGGACGACACCAGCGAACGTGCCACCACCGCCCTGAGGATGGCGTAGCCATAATTTAGCTGACTGTTTGGCGCTAAACCTTCCGGGTCACGCCTGAAATCGATGGATGTATCAAATATTTCACCCCAATAATAGGCAGCCGCACGGGCTTCATGATTTTCGGCGTCTCCGCTCTTCACCTGATCTGCCCAATATTTCATGTTCTCGACTTTCCGTTTCTGCTCGTTGAGCAACGCTGCCTGATTCAATATCTTTTGCCGGATGGTCTGTTGCCACAACTGTTTTCGCAAAGGCTCAGAGGCATTGATCTGGTGCTTAAACCTTTCACTTTGCGTGGTATTTCCTTCGAGAGGAAGTAGCAATCCTGCGGGCATATGGCGTTCGTCGCAAGTGATCAGCGCAACATTATTTTCCAGCAACGCGTTGATCAGAAAATGAGTCACTGTAATCTGCGGATGGTCGATTACGACAACGCCGATATCTTCGATCGGGATGGTTACAGTCCGATCTTTTTCAGGCAACATAGATGCCTCTGGTAAACTGATAACGAGTTGTTCATCCTTAAAGCGCAGGTAGGCGGGATTTCCGAAGTAGAGGGTACGTTTGATCATATATGGTTGGTTAGGTTTTGGCGAGAGGTGGGGAAGAAAGAGATCGGGGACGATAGTGACCGGGTGACTCCAAGTCACCCGGTCACTTCTTCACGCATTAAGCCCTAAGGAAGAAATCATATCCTTGTTGATGAGCGATCCCGCTCGTAGCTCTGCAATATCCCTGGCTGAAGAAAATTCCCAATCTGTGGCAAAGGTTACCAATCCTGCCTTCACAGGGTTATTGTGGATATAATTGAAGCAAATCTGAAGATCATTTTCCTCCTCTATTCGATGATCATTAGATTCTGCTTTTCTACGATTTTGACATTTAATCATCTCTCTTTTCATGCTGCCTATCAAATTAGCCTTGGTACCTTCCCTGAAGAGGGAACCTGTTCTTCCTTGTTCGATATTTATTGCACGGGTATAAGAACGTAACATAACAGCGATGGAATTGTTCAGCGGCGAAGTTGCGGGGGGGCCAGTGACCGGGTGACTCCAAGTCACCCGGTCACTTCCTTGGCCAGGCTTAACGGTTTGATCCTCCCGCACCACAACGAGCAAATGAAAATGGTTTGGCATCAGGCACCATGCCAGAATATCGGCAAAAGGCAAAATATGTTGTTTGATTTTCTTTAAGAAATAAAGATAATTTGCCTGGTTGAAGAAAATCTTTTGTCGATTGTTGCCTTGGTTGTAAATATGATAAATATGGTTGGGTTCAAGAATCATAACTGGTTTTTTGGCGTTCCATGAGTTCCCGAAGTGACCGGGTGACTCGAAGTCACCCGGTCACTGGGCAAATCGTTTGATCGCTGTTTTAGACAGCCGGAGCAGGTTCTGGCACAGGTGTTACGGGCCTGGAGGTAATCATCATGTTGTACTGATCAATCAATGCATTCAACTCGTTGATCAATTTCTCGCAGGCGGCACTGGGATTGACAACTGAGTTGGCATCAATAAACTTACGTAATTCGTAATAGGCAACCATGGCTTCCTCACGTTTTGCCTTAAGCTTGTCAGGGTTGGCAGCGCCGTACTCCTGGGTCCTTTGGATGTACTTTTGCTCAAACAATTGGTTGGCAGTTTTGAGTTCGGCTAACCAGTCAATAAGTCCAAGTTTTGAAATCGCTGCAGTAAATCCGGATTTTGTCTCCCAATCACTGATGATTCCGGTGATTGTTGAGGTTTCAGCCTGTGTATTGAGCCGGGCTACTCCGACACCATAGAGATTTAAATTTACTGTCAGCATATTTGCTGCCATTGAAATTTCGGCATTGAAATGGTTGCAATAACCATTTATAACTGCCGTCAATCCATTGATCGCCTTGTCGCGGCGGTCATCCAGCTGGACAAGTTCCTGGGTAATGGGACTCACCCTTTCCAGTTTGAAGAGATCAGCCATTTCGGCCAATTTTGATTTAAGAGCTGTTTGTTGTGCGGCAACATTCAGCACTTCCGGATTGTTCGCCATGACCAATCCCGTAAACGTGGCACCAAATTGCAGAAACTCCGCATTGCGAAGTTTCGCCAGATCAATTGAAGTAATCATACGAATTTAATTTAGATAGTTAATAATAAGGGAACTATAAAAAAACCGCAAGATTATATTTTATGTCGTCGGTTTCTTCCGAAACCCATTTGCATCATTGTATGAAATCTCCGGACTTCCCGAAACCTTTTTGCAGCACTGTTTGAAGCTTTCGGAAGTTCCCGAAAACGTTTTGCAACAGTGTTAGGAGTTACAGGATTTTTTCTCATTTCAGGTCACTTCTGAATCAAAAATGAACTTCAAGTCATTTTTATCATTTCATTCATGATTGGTTTATTTTTAGCTACAGTGATTTGACCTAAACAGTTTATTTTTAATTTCCATGGATTTAATGCAAAAAAGGCAGATAAACTCTTTATTCGATAAAAACATTTTACTTCCTTAGCATCACTTGAGCCATCTAATTTAGTTTCCAGATGAAAGCGAAAAACGTAATCAGAAGGGGCAATCTTCTGAACTCTATACAAATGTTTGCTCAATAATGTTAAATCATTTTTTTCGATTGCCATTTGATAATCTTCTTCGGCCATCCCAAGAATAAACATCTCGTTTTGTTGAAGGCTTACTTCAAATTTCCAATCAATTAGTGGTAAGCTATTTAGAACGTTTTCCGAAATGTCTTTTTCAAAAATGCTATCCCAAACTTCTATGGGGTTTGAAATGATAACTGGAATTCCATATTTTTTGCGCTGTACAGCACTCCAAAAGGTTACCGAATGTTCTATCTTTTTACCAGTTTTGTCTGTATATATAGCTATATGGTGATTGTTCCCAGGCTTTACAAAGCCGATTGCCTCTCCAATTCCATTGTTTTTTATAGGTTCTACTGCTGATAAACCAGTGAAGCAACGCAGTGTTTTAACCTGAATAGTTTCATCCTTGTCCAACCACAGCGGATTTTTTTGCAAGTCTTTAAATGCATCCTTTTCGTTGTTGTTAAATTTTTTCAATCGTTCTTTAACAACATCTCTCAGGTGCTTATCAATTATAGAACTAACATCTTTGGGTGTAATCGATTGTAATGGATACTTTATAACATAATCCTCCCTGAAACAGGTTGCATACTCTAAATTTTCTTCATCCTTAAGTTTAATTGGATTTTTCGTCAATGAAGCAATTGCTTTTTTTGGATCTCCATCAAATTCTTCAAGTCGTTTTTCAACTAATTCTTTGATGTATGGTTTGAATATCAATTGTGGGTTCTCAAACACATATTTGATGGATTTTTTTTCTTCAAGTGTCTTAATCCTTCCATACACACTCTCTTCATGCAAAGACCCACGTGGCACAATAATCCCCTCTTGCAAAACAATCTTCTTCCCGTTTACATACTTAATTCGTTTTCCGGTGGATGCAGCTTTCTTACCTGGTTTGAATGAAACGAGAATCCCCGCTACTTTATTTTGAACCAGTTCTTTAGAAAAATGAGGTTGATCATTTAGCCAATTTTCCAGCGACATGAATTTATTTCTGTGCTCTTCGCTTTGATTTTTCAATTCTTGCCACATTGCATCCCTTTCAGTGTTCAGGTTATTCAAGCGTTGAATATATCCTTGTCGGGTACATGCCACTACCAATGCATCAATTGCATGGTGCCGGTGATCAAGGCGTTTACTCCAACCTATAATTCGTTCCTCACTATGTTTTTGATTTTTGTGGTTAAATTCCACAATTTCAGTTTGACCATTTATTCTGTACTTGTCAATTTGGAGATCATGCAGAATATTATCCCATCCCCATGTGTGCCGAATAAAATCGGTTACACTGCCACTTGTAGCCCAGACATTCCTTGCAACCTGAGCTAAAATGTCTTTTGCCTTTCGAGCGATATATTGAGTCTCGCGAAGTTGCCTGTCAATGAAGTCTGTTGGTATCTTTTCTTTTGTGGTAAGGAGTCTTTCCTTTTTTGTTTTGCTAATATCACCGTTTTTGTAATACTCTTCAATGCGAACTAAATAATTCTCAAATTCATTTTCTGCCTTTGATTTCATATAATCAAAGGCTGTTTGATTATTTTTCTCCGCATTGCATTTCCGACACGCACATACCTTGTTTGAGAAACCGTCATCAAAGAATAGAGACTTTGGGATAATGTGTTCAACTTCCACATCAAAACCTCGCAGAAATTCCTGCACGTTAACTGTTTGTCCGCAATAAAAACACTTCTGCTTAGATTCTTCCCACATACGAAATTTCTGAATACGGGTTCGCGAGGCCGCCAATCCATATTCCTGAAAAATTCTCTTGGCGAAATAATCATTCTCTTTTTCACGTAAGCGCATATTTTTATCCGCTGCGTTTCTTTCATCTTTACTCTGTTTCAATTCACGAGCCAATTCAACTCTTATTTCATCTATTGTTCCGAACTGATCAATTACCGCATTCATCAGATTTATCATCTGGTTGAGAATTTTCTCTACAATGGGTTGTTTAAGTTCATTTTTTCTAATTTGAGGTAATTTGGTTAATAATATTCTTGCATCGTTTTCAGCTACAGTTAAACTTTCTGAATGTTTGAATCCTGCGGCCAAACATGCTTCACTATACATCAATCCACTTTGGAGATAAGGCAAAATTCTTCTAATAGCTTTAGATGATTTGTTCCCAAAACCGGATTTAACGAAGTCAATCTTGTACAATGCGTCAATAGCTTCAGGGTCTTCAATTCCGAAGTTTTTGTGTAACACATTTGCAAGTTCATCTTTGTCATTGATGGAATATATTGTATGCCATAAACGATAAAGAGGTTCTTTTTCAAAATCAGGATTAATTTGCTGTATAATTTCTCCGGTTTCTGTATCAACCAATTTGGTATCAATAATTTTTAGGTTGAATTGAAGGAGGTTCTGATAATCCACAAGACCTTCGATTGCTTTTGAAATTTGCATTTTGGTTGAATTACCCTGCAACCCTTTGCCAATAGCTTTCCCGCCCCACCAACCTTCAGATTTATTAATCCCAAGGATCTTATAAAGGTCACTGATGGTTAACTTTTCGTGATTTTCAAGATGGTTAAAAATAGCCTGTTTGTGCTCCAGGGAAAATTCAAACTCATTTCCTCTTCTGTTCTTCAAAACTATATTATTTAGGCTTTCCCAACTTTTGCAGACCTGAAAAAGAGGCGAAGATCGAGGTGCCACTTTTGGCCCGTCATAAACTGTTTTACCTTCTTTGTTTTTATAGGCTCGCATATCAAATTCACACAATGAAACAAGATGTTTACATGATTTTAAACTTCGTTGATAATAAATTATCTCATCTCTTACAATGCCTTTGTTCTCTTCGTTTAATATCTCCGGATAGTATTTAGCCTGAGCATCCCAAATGGATTCAAATTCCTGGACATAGGCTGCCCTTGGAAATACTTGCTCCTTTGTTCTATAATGGACGTCTTTTTGCAAATTCCCATAAAAAAATTGACCAATAGTTTGTCCAAGTTCTTTTATAATTCCATACCTGTTATTGACATTTGCTACGTAATCCCGTTGCTTTTTATCATCAATACCATCTGATTTGGCAGATTTGTAGCCTCTTTTCTGGTTAAGATGATAAAGTATTCGTCCCAGTTCAATGAGCGTAATTTGCTCGGTTGCGGCTTTTGCACGAAGTCCCCACAATCCAAGTACATCCAGTTTGATTAATTCTTCAGTTGGAGTCATATTGTATTTTCGCAAAAAATCAGTCAGGTTCTTTCTGCGTAATTGATAACGGTCATAGCCTTTTCTTTGAGTTCTGCTGGTTGTACGATTTTGATTTTTTGATATTGCATTCCCTGTAGAAAACTCATTCGCATCATCCGTAGTCAACGGTATTATTCTACTGCCAATGCCTAAAATTTCAGTTGGGATATCATTTTCAACATTTATTAGCGCCCATCCAATTGAAGCAACTCCCAAATCAAGTCCTAAGATTTTTTTCATTTAATTTTGTATTTCGATAATTATTATTACTTTGGCAGTACAATCTGAAGCAAATCACAATAAGGATTATTCCGTTGTGAAAACATTTAAGGCGGCGCAAGTCGCCTTTGTTTGTTTACAGGGGTTACCTCCGTTTTGATTAAAGAATAGCGGGAATTTTATGGCGAGGGTTATTAAACTCAGCCATGAGCAGTTGAGGGAGGAATAAAATTTCTTCATTAATATTTAGGCGGTAGGTATCACTTTAAATCAAATCACGTTTTTTCTAAAGAGACCTAAAGTTAGGGAAAATACTTTTGTAAAACAACCAGTCATTTGCGCTATATTTTTAGGATGTTGATAGTGACCGGGTGACTGGATGATTCAAATAAATATTGAGATTTAGAGCTTCAAGTCACCCGGTCACTTACTCTCTCCTCGGATATTGAGATTTAGAGCTTCAAGTCACCCGGTCACTTACTCTCTCCTCGGATATTGAGATTTAGAGCTTCAAGTCACCCGGTCACTTACTCTCTCCCCTGATATTTCTTGAACCCTCTTCAATTTGTTCCGATTTAATCCTAAATTTGACTTTTCAAAATTACCAGGCGATGGCTCAGCAAAAGAGTGATAATCAACAGAAATCCGCTCCAGGATCGAACGGAGGCGGGAGCCGGGGCGGCAAACATACCGGATGGGAAAAGATCAAAGGGGGTTTTGCGCTCCTGCTTGGTTTCTTTACCATCTACCTGTTGATCGCGTTTGTCTCTTTCCTGTTGCAGGATGGAGCGGATGTGAGTCATCTCGATGTTTCGATGCGCGAACTCCTGACCAATCCCAACATTAAAATTGAGAACTCCGGCGGCAAATTCGGGGCTATCCTGGCCAACTGGTTTATCAACAAGGGATTCGGATTCAGTTCCTTTATTATCCTTTATCTATTCATGGTTTTTGCCATGCGGCTGGCCAAAATCGGCAAGATTTCCCTGGCAAGGAATTTTGGCTACGGAATATTTTTTGTTGTCTGGGCTTCCATCACACTTGCATTTTCGCTGGCGTATTTTTATAAGAATTCACCCATTCTGCCGGGAGGAGCCTACGGATTCCTGATGTCGCAGCACATGATTACGGGTATCGGCAGGCTTGGTACATTCTTTGTTTTGCTGGGTTCGTTGCTGATTGTCATAATCGTTGCCTTTGACGATGCCTGGGGAACCATACGTACCATTCTTTCCTACCGGAGACCCCCAAAAAAGAAGGAGATAGAATTGACGACTGCTGATTTGACAGCCGCTCCCCAGCCTGTAAAAACTTTGGAGAAGGATCGCTCCTTCTCCAAAGTTACAGATGATGACGAAGTGAAGATCGTCTATGCCGAACCCGACGATGACGGGCTGGAACTTGAGATGGGAGAGATTTTCGTTGATGAGGAACCATACATTGCCACTGAAAAGGAACCTGTTGTCCACATTCCGTTGCGGAGGAGAGGCGATCCTGATGAGGAGGAGGAAGAAATGCCTGAAGCCGATTACGATCCTACCCTGGATCTTTCGAGGTATATTTTCCCGACGCTTGATCTGCTGGAGGAAAGATCCACCGGCAATCCGCAAGTGACCGACGACGAGCTTAGGGCCAACAAGAATAAAATCCTGCAGACGTTAAAAAATTACAGCATTGAAATAGAGAAGATCAGGGCAACCACCGGACCGACCGTCACCTTGTACGAGATTGTTCCGGCGCCGGGTGTCAGGATCTCCAAGATCAAGAACCTGGAGGATGACATTGCGCTCAGCTTGTCTGCCCTGGGTATACGAATAATTGCTCCGATGCCCGGAAAGGGAACCGTAGGGATCGAAGTACCGAACAACAAGCCGGAACTGGTCTCCATGCGATCTCTGATCGCCTCCAAGGTTTTCCAGGAATCGGATTACGAGCTCCCGCTGGCATTGGGCAAGACCATTTCGAATGAGACATTTGTAGTAGATCTCACCAAAATGCCGCATATCCTCGTTGCAGGAGCTACCGGACAGGGGAAATCGG
>CAIUUO010000043.1 GCA_903902325.1 uncultured Bacteroidia bacterium | reverse complement strand
TTCAATAAGAGAATTACTTACAGAAATACAAGTCAATCAAAATTTCAAAGAACAGTATGATTTATTTAATACTCAATTTTAACGCATCAGCACTAATTTGTAATCTTTAATCCGCAATTAATCACTCCTTGATCATTTGCAAGGCAGCAGCCCCATAAATGGCCGAATTTTCAAGATCTGAAACATCAATCTTGATGTTGGCCAGAACACTGCTGTAGGCAAAATCCTGAATGGCATGAAACATGGCATCCTTGAAATATTCGAAAGAGTTTGCCACGGAGCCACCCAATATGATAATTTCTGGGTCATAGGAATAAAGTATTGACTTCAATACGACGCCCAGATGAAAGCCGTATTCATCAAACAATTGGCGGGCTTTCGGATCTCCCTTTTGGGCGAGGTGAAAATTATCTAAAGCAGAAATCTTCTTTTCATCCGTAAAAAACTGGCCACTGCAATAATATTCCACATTGTGCTGTAAATAAGGCACATTTCCAAATTCACCAGCCCCGCAATTAGAACCCTCATACAGTTTCCCATTAAAAATCAACCCGCAACCAAGACCGGTTCCAAGTGTGACACCAACAATATTTTTATATGGTTTCGCCTTTCCAAAGTACTTTTCACCCACGACAAAGCAATTTGCATCATTGTTGACATAAACTGGAACCTTATAACGCTTTTCAAGGATATCCTTCAAGGGTACAACCTTCCAGGAGGGAATATTGACGACATCGTATACAATTCCTTTTTCGACATCCACAACCGAAGGAGCTCCGACACCGATGGATGTGGTAAATTCGTCATAGCAGCCATCAATTACTGCAAATATTTGCTCCATAACTTCCTCCACGCTCCCCTTTCCCGGGGTCTTAGCCTTGGTAATCTTTACTATTTTTCCGTCGGTTATTTTCCCTGCGCGGATTTTTGATCCGCCAAGATCTACACCAATCATGTTTTTGATTGTTTCCATTCTTATTAAGTAGTAGTTGTAATTAATAGTTATCGATTCGAAGCCGTAAAAATAAGAAAAAACTAACCAGGTGGAGAAGTAATTTGAACTGAATGACTATATTTATCCATAATCAGTTGAAAAAATTTGCGATGGAGGTAAAAATTGAAGAGAGTTGGAAAAATCGATTGTCAGATGAATTTGAAGAGCCCTATTTCGTTGAACTGACTGACTTTATCAGACAAGAATATGCCACAAAACAAATTTTTCCGCCCGGCAAACTGATTTTTCATGCATTCGATCAATCCCCTTTCGACCGCACCAAAGTAGTGATACTTGGACAAGATCCCTACCATGGTCCAGGGCAGGCGCATGGATTGTGCTTTTCTGTTCCTGATGGCATTGACCTTCCACCCTCCCTTCAAAATATATTCAGGGAGATCAGTCAGGATATGGGTATACCAGTTCCTTCCTCGGGGAATCTCGATCGCTGGGCATCCCAGGGTGTTCTGCTATTGAATGCAACCCTGACAGTTCAGGCTAACAGGGCGGGCTCCCACCAAAACCATGGCTGGGAAAAGTTCACTGACAATGTGGTCCGGTTACTTGCAGAGGAGAAGGAACACCTTGTATTTATGCTATGGGGCTCATTTGCACAGAAGAAGGGTGAATTCATTGACAGAAACAGGCATCTCGTGCTCACCTCACCCCACCCTTCGCCCCTTTCCTCCTACCGGGGATTCTTCGGAAACAAGCATTTTAGTCGAACAAACCAATATTTGGAGCTGCATGGAAACAAGTCGATTCAATGGTAGTAATTTGCTAATTTGCTAATTTGCTAATGTGCTAATTTGCTAATTTGCTAATGTGCTAATGAATACCAGTTTTTGAATCGCAAAAAAGGAGGAATGTTTTTTTGCAATTTCTTTGAAAAATCAATACATGCTATATTCCCAGCATTAGCACATTAGCAAATTAGCACATTACCTCATCATTTTTTCTGCAGTTGCAAGTTGGTCGGGTTTACCGCAATCCATCCAGTATTCAGAAGTATCATGGTAACCGTAAATGGCTTCGCTCTTCGCCAGTCGGAGGTACAGGTCAATGATGGAGAATTTTCCGGTTTCGGTAATCAAAGACAGTAATTGAGGTTCGATGATCTGGATTCCGCTGAAAGCAAAATTCCTTGGCTGGTCGCAAGACCTGCTGATTTTCTCTTCTCCTGATTTTATGTTCTTCCAACCTGAAAGCAACATATTTTGGTTGAAAACAAGATACCTGTCGGTGGATCTTTCTCGTACTGCCATTGTGGCCAATCCGCCCTTTTGAGTATGGTAAACAGAGAGTTCATTCAGATCAATGGCGCTGAGCACATCGACATTGTACAACAGAAAGGGTTCAGTACTTCCAAGCAGTGACTTTGCCTTCAGAATTGCGCCACCGGTATCCAAAAGCTGGCCTCTTTCATCCGAAACAGATATTTTCAGATTGAAGTTTTCTTTTGATCTTAAAAAATCAACTATTTGATCACCAAAGTGATGAACGTTGATTATAATTTCTGTAACTGCAAGTTCATTTACTTTTCTGATCGCCTTTTCCAGCAGAGTTATTCCGTTCAACTCAACAAGCGCCTTGGGCCTGTCCAATGTAAACGGAGCCAATCTGGTTCCCAATCCTGCGGCCAGGATGAATGCTTTCATGAATACTCTTCCCTTTATTTGTTCAGTTTAACCGGTTTACAAACCTTTTCTTCCTTCTTTGAGACTCTTCCGCATTTTTTACACTCGTATTTCGGATTCTCCGGTTTTTCGTAATCCTTCTCATCACATTTTTTCTTGCCCATAACCACTCAATATCTTAATTAGATTGGTATACAAGAGAAGATCAATTTTGTTACAGTTTGGAATGTTTGAAATGTTTAAAATGTTTAAAGTACAACGAAAACCAAACTTTTCAAACAATTCAAACTTTATAAACCCTGTAAACTATTTAACTTATTCCTGCTCCCGGTGATGGAGTACTACCCTGACCGGAAAATGATCCTTCAGGTGGGCAGCCATTCTTTCAGCTGAATAGACAGATCGGTGTTGGCCACCTGTGCAACCGAACTGTACAGAGAGATGCGAAAATTTTCTGTCGAGGTATCCGCTTACACTCTGATCCACCAATTGAAAAGCGGCTTTTAGGAACTCTTCGACTTCGGGATAGGCTTCAAGGTATTTTATCACCTCCTTATCTTTCCCTGTTAACTTCAGGTATTCAGGCAATCTGCCCGGATTTGGCAATGCACGGCAGTCAAACACGTATCCTCCGCCATTTCCTGATGGATCTGCCGGAATCCCTTTTTTATAGGAGAAGCTTGTAATTGAAACCGTCAGTTCCGTCTCCTTGACGGCAATATTTTTAAGAACTTCCGATTCCGACAAGGAATTCAGTACGGAATAGAGTTCCGTTAACCGGATGGGAATGTCTATTTTCTTCATCACCAATCCCAGATTTTCCAGAGCGAACGGGATACTTTTCAGAAAATGGGTCTTCTTTTCGTAAAAGCCCCTGAATCCGTAAGCGCCCATGGCCTGCATGATTCTAATCAGTACATATCCGTAATAATACTGCTTGAATTCAGTCCTGTCCACGGGATGGATCACCTCCAGGTGGTCGAGATATTCTTCGATTAACTCCTCCCTAACTTGTTGTGGAATATCAGCCTTTGCATCGTACAGTAAGGAGGCCAGGTCGTATTGCAAGGCTCCCCTCCTACCGCCCTGGTAATCAATGAACCAGGGTTCACCGTGCCGAAGCATGATGTTCCTGCTCTGAAAATCTCGCATCATGAAAAAATTGCTTTCCGCTTTCAGCAGATAATCGCAAAATGCAATGTAGTCATCTTCAAGCGACTGCTCGTCGAAACTCACTTTCGCCAATTTCAGAAAGTAGTATTTGAAGTAATTCAGATCCCACATCATCGACTGCCTGTCGAAGGCTTTCCTGGGATAGCAATAACTAAAGTCGATTTCTTTGCTGGCCGTAACCTGGATGGCAGGCAGTACCCTGACGACTTTCCGGTAGGCTTCAATGATTTCGGCTGAAAATCCTTTTTGTGAACGAATTTCAGTCAGATAGGCAAAGAGCGTCTCATCACCCAGGTCTTCCTGAAGATATATTCTGGACTGCGAATCATATTCGTAGATATCTGGAACATTGACACCGCTTGCACGGAGGTGCCTGGAGAAACTTACGAAGGCATTGTTCTCCTTCTCATCTTCATTCCAGGTACCAATTGCATTGAAATGCTTGCTTTTTATCCGCAGGTATTCCCGGTAGGAACCTGAAGGCGGAAGAATTTCCAGAGAGGAGACCTCTTCTGAGAATCTTTGTTCAAAGAGGTGTATTAGTTTTTGTTCGGTTATTTTATTCAAGGTTGACGATTTAAAGCAAAAATACCAAAAAAAAGCTGTCCCGATGATGGGACAGCTTTTTATCTGTTTTAAAATTGTTTTTGAAAACTGCAGTTTCTACTCTTGCCTTATTCGGCAACAACTTCGAATTCAAATTCAACGACCACTTCGCGGTGAAATTTCACCTTGGCGGTATGTTTTCCAATTTCCTTGATAGAATCTTCCTTGATGGTGATTTGTTTGCGATCAACCTCAAATCCTTTTTCCTTCAAAGCCTCAGCAACCTGAATGTTATTGACGGAACCGAAAATCTTACCTGTAGAACTGGTTTTGGCACCAATTACAATCGAAATAGTTTTCAATATCTCGGCCTGTTTCAACGCTTCTTCCTTGAGTTTAGCCTCTTTGTGAGCGCGTTGTTTCAGATTCTCTGAAAGAACTTTCTTTGATGATGTAGTGGCCAGAATAGCCAATTTCTGGGGGATCAGGTAATTACGACCATATCCGTTCTTGACAACTACTACATCGTCTTTGCTACCCAGATTTGTAACATCCTGAAGCAGAATAATTTCCATTTTCGTACCTCCTATTAATTATTTTAACAAATCTGTTACATAAGGCAACAACGCGATCATACGAGAGCGCTTGATAGCCTGTGATACTTTACGCTGGTATTTCAAAGAAGTACCGGTAATCCGGCGGGGTAAAATTTTACCCTGCTCATTTAGAAATTTTTTCAAGAATTCAGGATCTTTATAATCCACATACTTGATACCGTTCTTTTTGAAACGACAATATTTCTTCTTTTTTACTTCAACCGAAGGAGGAGTAAGATACCTGATTTCGCTGGAATTTGTGCTCATGACTAGTTTTCTGTTTGAGTTTTTGCATTAACTTTTTTTCTTCTCTTTTCTGCATACTCAGCAGCATACTTTTCCAATTTCACGGTAATGAAACGGATGATACGTTCGTCACGGCGAAACTCGGTCTCGAGTTTTCCAATGAAGGCAGGATCAGCTTTGAATTCGAGGAGTTGATAAAACCCTGTCGATTTCTTTTGAATGGGATAAGCCAATTTTTTCAATCCCCAACTTTCTTCATGAATCAGCTCACAACCATGGGAGGTGAGAAGATCCTTGAACTTTCCTACCGCTTCCTTCATCTGAGTATCAGACAAAACGGGAGTAGTAATGAAAACGGTTTCGTACTGGTTCAACATACTATTAATAATTTACATTCAACAATATTACTCACAATTTGAGTGGCGCAAAAATAGACAACTTTTCTCTTTCTACCAACTGTCAGCCAATATTTTTCGGCATTAATAAAAAATAAAGAGAGCCGGTTACAAACCAGCTCTCTTTGATAGTTTAGATAGATTAAACACTTAGTTTTAGTAAAAGCCCGATAACAACGTTTCATTTCAATTCTCGGACTAAATTATATCTTTTTATTAAAAAGTGTTAAGATTTTGTTTCCTTCATGAAGAAAATGTTAATATTCGATCGCAACGACAGGTATAAATATATGAATATCAATGCCATATGTGTTTTTATATAAAACATGTTTTACAACATTTTTTAAGAACAATTCACTTTTTAAAATGTAGATCCTCCATTATCAGGTTAATAAATTATTATTTGCAGCGACAATATGTTTAAAAAAACACATTCCGGTTAATTTTTGGCAACGGTTTGATTAAACTTAAGTTTCCATTGATTTATCATATTTTACTATTACTTTGCAAATACAAACCCAAAATAGGAACTGTGGAAATCTTTGCCAATGCCTGGTTGTTGAACGGAACGATTCTGTT
>CAIUUO010000042.1 GCA_903902325.1 uncultured Bacteroidia bacterium | reverse complement strand
CGGATTAAAGATAATCATACTTTAAGTTTCTGGATTTGAATAAATTAATATTCAGGTTAAAAGAATATTAAATATTTTCTTCTTTTTAACCATGTTTGAAAGAATAAAGCTTGTGTATTGGACGCGAAGTAAACGACGTGACCGAAAAGTAAAATTCTTGTCGAATTTTGCACTCTTTGTGAATGTGCTTTGCGCGAAAATTTCTGTTGGATCGGTCAATCCAATGAAATTTGGAAGGGTCCTTAATTTTTTAACAGGGCTTCAACTGCATCCGAAGCTTTCCCGAAGTGAAAGGATTCGGTCACCTGATTCATTTTGACCTGGATAAGATCGAGGCATAGATTCCCGATACTTCCTTCATGGGTATGATGCACCTGCTTGTCCGGATGGAAGGTACCGTTTTCAATGGATGCGCCGACTTCCCGGTAGGCATCCCGGAAGGGTGTTCCTGATAAAACCAGCCTGTTTACCTCTTCAACACTGTAAATGGAACGGTATTTGTCATTCTCGAGGATATGTTCGTTTACGCTCATATTTTCGATGGCGAAAGTGGCAATCCGGATGCATTCATTCAATTCCCGGAATGCAGGAATGAACAATTCCTTGGTGAGTTGCATATCCCTGAAATATCCGCTCGGGAGATTATTAGTCAGGGTAAGCATTTGGTTAGGAAGTGATTGCAATAAATTACAATGGCCCCGCAGCAGTTCAAATACATCCGGGTTTTTCTTGTGTGGCATAATACTTGACCCTGTGGTCAGTTCATCGGGAAGCTTCACGAAACCGAAATTCTGGCTCATAAAAAGACATACGTCGAAGGCCATCCGGGAAAGGGTAGAGGCGATGGATGCAAGTGCGAAAAGTACTGTTTTTTCCATTTTGCCGCGTCCCATCTGGGCATAGATCACATTGACATTCATTGTTTCGAACCCGAGAAGTTCGGTGGTCATGGTACGGTTGAGCGGGAAAGAGGACCCATAACCTGCAGCAGATCCAAGCGGATTTTGATTTGCAATCCGATAGGCCGCCTGAAGCAGGAGCAGATCATCTGTCAGACTTTCGGCATAGGCGCTGAACCATAATCCAAAGGAGGAGGGCATGGCGATCTGGAGATGCGTATATCCCGGCATAAGCATTCCCTGGTATCTTTCAGCCTTGGCGATCAGTGTATCAAAAAGGAGGACCGTATTTTCGACAACGGATTGAATGGCATCCCTGGTGAAAAGTTTGAGATCCAGCAAAACCTGGTCATTTCGTGACCTGCCGCTGTGAATTTTTTTACCCGTTTCTCCCAGTCTTTTTGTGAGCTGCAATTCTATTTGTGAGTGGATGTCTTCGACGACCGGTTCGATGGCAAAATTCCCCTCCGATATTTCGCGGTAGATGGTTTTCAACTCTGCCGAAAGGCTGGTTAATTCTTCAGCAGTCAAAAGGCCGACGGACTCAAGCATGTGGATATGGGCAAGGGAACCAATTACATCGAACTTCGCGAGGAAAATATCCATCTCACGGTCTTTTCCAACTGTGAACGACTCGATTAATTCGTTGATTTTTGTCCCTTTTTCCCAGAGCTTCATGCCGTATTTTATTTGAAAGTCAAATTTTTACCTTAAATAATCTGATTTGCAAGGGAAAATCCAGCAGTAAAAATCAAAAATTCAATTGATTTTAATTTATGCCTCTATTTTATTGGCACAGAAAGAGCAGACTCCCTTGATGTAATAATGCTGCTCATCTATCCTGAATCCTTCCAGCGTAGGTCTTGGCAACTCTTCCTGACGAATACGGAAGTCGATAACCCCAGTGCAGATTTTGCACTTAAAATGGCCGTGTGTGGAAGTATCCGCGTCATACCTGACTTCATTTCCTTCAATGTTAAGAGCCAGTGCGACACCCGATTGTACGAAGAGATTCAATACGTTGTAGATGGTCGTCTTTGACAAACCATTGATTTCATGAATCAGGTCTCCGTATATCATATCCACAGTGGGATGATTGCGTTTGGAAACCAGGTAGCTCATGATCTTAACTCGTTTTTGCAGGGGGCGGATCCCGTTCTTAAGCAAATATGCTGAAATTTGTTGCTGTTCCATCTTTTTTTTCTGTTTTCAATACAAATATGACTGATTTTTTTCATTGGACAAAAGATATCCGATAATGTTTAACCGTATGGTAATAAAAAGGTGTAAAAAATGAGATTTACTCATTTTTTTTTGTGACATTTACAAGTGAAATTTTCTCTTATAAATAAAAAGTAGTAATTTTGTAATCATTACAAAAAACACTTTAATAATTTTAGATATGTGTACATTAGTTGGAAAAAAAGCGCCTTCTTTCAAGGCTACAGCAGTTGTGAACGGCAACGATTTTGTCAATGAATTTTCATTGGAGCAGTTTATAGGGAATAAATACGTGGTATTCTTCTTCTATCCCCTAGATTTTACATTCGTTTGCCCAACGGAGATACTTGCCTTCCAGGAAAAGCTGGCTGAATTCGAAAAACGTAACGTAGCTGTCGTTGGATGTTCAGTCGATTCAGAATTTTCCCATTGGGCCTGGCTGAACACAGAAAAGAATAATGGCGGTATCAAAGGGGTTAAATTCCCACTGGTTGCCGACCTGACCAAAACCATCGCCGAGAACTACGGAGTTCTTGCAGGAGAATATCAGGTGAATGAGGAAGGCGAGTCTTCTTTCGTTGGAGCTCCGGTTGCCTACAGGGGTCTTTTCCTGATCGATAAAAAGGGAAATGTACGTCACCAGCTTGTAAACGACCTACCATTGGGACGCAGCGTTGATGAAGCACTGCGTATGGTTGATGCCCTTGCACACTTTGAGGAATTTGGTGAAGTTTGTCCTGCCAACTGGAAAGAAGGTGATGAGGCAATGAAAGCTTCTGCCGAAGGGGTAGCCAGTTATCTTTCGAAACACTGATATTTCGGACTGATATACAGTATATTATAAATTACAAATTTCAAATTAAAATGAAGATTAACCGTTACGAAGACATTTCCCAGATTGAAAGGGAAGCAAAACGCGATTACATTGACAGGCATTCTGCATTTGTTCATTGCGATGCATCCGCTGTGAAAGGTGAAAAATTCAAGGTGAAGGTCAAGGTTGGAGAGGAATACAAACACCCGGATGATTTTGACCATTACATCAGTTACGTTCAGTTGTGGGATGGCGAAAAGATGCTGGCTCAAACAACCCTGTCAGCCGGAACCATGGGCAGTTCACCCAGCCAGGTGGAAGTCGATTTTTACATTGTTCCTGCGAGGAGCCTGAAGCTGATGGCTCATGCCTTCTGTACCAAACACGGACTCTGGCAAAGCAACGAAGTTGCGGTCGAAGTAGCAGAATAATTCGAAATTGTAACAGTCATGGTAACTAATCCTGCAGGAATGTTTGCTCTTCAGGTTTAGCATTGTTCCTTAAACGTACTGATTATAAATCGATTATTTATGGAATACTGGAAGCTGGACGCTGGAAACAGGTTCAGCTTCTTTTTTTTCTGTTTTAACGATTTTTATGTTTGATTAAATG
>CAIUUO010000041.1 GCA_903902325.1 uncultured Bacteroidia bacterium | reverse complement strand
CTTCCTATTGCATCAAAGACAGGGTTTCCCGTTACAACGGCAAGGATAATGGAGATAATTGCAAATGAGAGGCCCAGCAGTGCAGCTGTATCCTCGCCCAGTACAATAATAAGCTCACTTTGCCGGCTGTTTCTGATCCAATTCCAGAGAGTTGTTTGTCTGATTTTCTTTATCTGTCTTAAACAGCCAAAAAGTGAAGCGCCTTCAAGGATCATGCTTACAAATAAAACAACTATTGCAACCATGGGGTTTTTCAAACCCTCATGCAGACTAATCTTATGGATCCCCTCGTAGACCGAGAAAAGACCGCCCATGCTGAATAGTATCAGTGCCACAATAAACGACCAGAAGTAGATTTCCATGCCATATCCGAGTGGGTGTTCCTGATCTGGTTTTTTTTTCGATGCACGCAGGCCAAGGAAGAGTAGTCCCTGATTACCGCAATCGGCGAAGGAGTGTATCGACTCGGCAAACATGGCCCCTGAACTTGTTATGATAGCTGCAACTGTTTTTGTTACTGCAATTCCCAGATTTGCCAGCAAGGCAAAGAGAATAGATTTTATCGAAGCATCCTGATGTGACATTCCTTTTTAATTCAGTTCTTTTTCTAAGCAGAGACGGTTTTCCATCCTGCTTTTTGTCCAAAGTTAGGAATAAAAAAATTAGCGGGAGTTTGAGTTTTGAGCCTATTCGCTCTCACTATCACACTCATTCCCCTCTTTTTTAGTAGATCATTCCGAACATTATTCAAAACCATTTTCTGAAGGATTTGAATTTGAATTGGGGGGTAGATAAAAGTCCAAATCCGTTTCAGGTCGAAGTTGATAGGCGCCAAAAAATGGAATAATATCAATAATTAATTAATAATCATTATGTTTTGTAAAACATAATTGATGTTGGCCAGCCAACTTACCTTTATTGTCTGTGTTAGGTTTTCGTAGCCATTTTTTGCAATGCTTTTTCAAGTAATCTCTTTATTTGGAATCAATCCTTATCAAAATCATAATCACGTTCAACTTTCGCTATTCTTGTCTTAAATGATTGATACCAATCCGACCTTCCTTTTTGTCTTGCAATAACATGATCTGCATGCTCTCTCCATTTTTTAATAGAAGCTAAGTCTTTCCAGTATGATACGGTTATACCAAGAGTTTCTCTTGCGGATTCAACTCCAAGAAATCCTTCTTGTTTGAATGCCAAGTCAACCATCTTTTGCGCCATGTCAGAATAACCGTTATTTCCGCTTGTTCGAATTGAACTAAAAATTACTGCGTAATAAGGCGGCGAAGGTG
Organism: uncultured Bacteroidia bacterium; assembly: GCA_903902325.1. Taxonomy (GTDB): domain Bacteria; phylum Bacteroidota; class Bacteroidia; order Bacteroidales; family Prolixibacteraceae; genus CAINVV01. Next base: position 2,703 of record CAIUUO010000041.1, on the reverse strand, counting down.
TTTTAGCAATCATACTTTCATAGTTTAGAAGTTATCTTGGTATTATAATCTTTAACAATTTATCCTCCAAAAGGTTATTGCGAATTTGATATAAAACCTAACGGCCCGGCGGTTTAATTAGGTGCCGTCTGCGTCGCGGTGCCGCGTTTTTTGCCAGTACCGGCGAAAAATAAAATTGTCCCGGTTGCAGGAACCGTTCAGTGCCGGTTTTACGGATCTGGTAGACGGACGAAATCTAAGTGTCATAATAAATTCGCAAAATGAGACCCTGTCTTTGCTGCCCGCGCTAAGCCACCCAACGGCCCGGCAATATGGGGAGGTTGTGTTACCCGACCCAAGCATCGGGCAGAGTCCCTGTACCCCGCGCCAGCGGGGCCAGAAAGTTGTCACGGTGCAAGGAGGGTATGGCACGTGTTTTTGCTATCATGGTACAAATTTTATTGCGTACTGGAGCGATCGCATTACAATGTTTCTAAGTGGCCGGGAATTGCTCCCGGTACAGAAATCTGATAAATGAGCACTGGCGCTGTCGCGGTACAAAGTTGTCTCGGAGCCAGAAATTTGTCAAGGTGCGGGATTTTAATTGCGTGCATATGAGCGTGTCCGGGTGCATAAGCCATTGCAAATTTATCTTGAACGCAGGAGCAAAAGCAAAAACCGTGACAAGCAACTTACCCATATTGTCCGTGTTAGCATTTCGTGCCAATTTTGAATTTTGTCTAATACAAAAGTCAAGATATTGTCATAGGTTATTTGATCAGGGCTTGTGATAAAGCATTAGTTTCACATACATTTAGACATTTTAAACAACCTTTACAATTAATACTATTATTAATACGGGCATGTTTATGAAAAGGAAGATTAATTCTGTCAATTACATTATTTGGACAAAGAAGATATCAATGAATACCTGGTTGCGCTGGCACGTGATCCAAAATCTCCTTCACGAAGCAGCTTTAAACACATGGTCTACGGACTTCGCTACTACTAACGGTTGCTGGGGATGAACGGTTGAGGCTAAGTATAGTGCGGGTCTGTGTAATATTTAACTTTCGGGGTGCCGGAAAGCAAGATGCGAAGTACAAATTACCGAATTGCTTTGAACCCCGCATTAGATTTAGCCTTTGTTGGGGTGCGGCATGGGGCTATAAAAAGGTCAATCCAACTTTCCGGTTAAGTCCCTTTTCAAAGATCCTGATCAGAGTCGAGAGTTGAATGTTCCCTCTACCGTTCTCAATTTTTGAGATATAGCTTTTTTTTGTCCCGGCTTTTTCAGCAAGTTGTCCTTGCGTCATCTTAGCTTCCTTGCGGGCTTCTTTTAGCATCTCGCTGACAATGAACATTTGAGCTTTCTCCTCATATTCATTTCGGCTTTCAGTCCCGATCGGGCCATATTCATGGTCTAGAAGCTCATCAAATGTTGTAATATCTTTATCCTTTTTCATTTTTTTGTCTCTTTAGATTAAAATACTCATCCTTCAATCTCATCGCTTTGTCAATCTCCTCCCTCGGAGTTTTCTGGGTCTTCTTTTGAAAACCATTAAATAATACGACCAAACGCTCCTGATCAAAGCAACAAAATACCCGATAAATGTTTGACTGATATTCGATCCGTATTTCAAAAAGTCCATTGTATCCGGTCATTGGTGATAAAAATTTCTGCGGTACTCTGTCAACTTGTTTTATCAACTCGAACACATATTGGATCTTATGTTTTACGCTAAAATCCAGTCCTTTATAAAAGCTCAAAAAATAATCACCATGAAATATTATCTGTCTTGCCATCTCATAATGTTATCTCCAAAGATAACATTTCAACTTCAATTTGCAATCAAAATTTAGAAAAAAAGCTTAAAAAGTGGTCATTCTGATTATGCACCCTAACGGCTTCGGGCTTTGCGTTCGGGCGGGTTTCGGAGCACAAAGGTTCAATTTATCACTAAAGTTCATTAGAAGCACTAAGCTTCAAGTTTGCGCGTCAGCCCGCATGACGCAAAACCCGTGTTGAACTAAATCCCTCCGGGATAGCTTTCCATTTAATTACTTCGATATTATTTCATGTACCGTATTTAAACCATAATGAATTAAAAATTCCTATATTTGATTTTAATATTTCTACCTGCATCATGATTGATGCAATTCCAATTACCTGATATTCAATAGGCAAAAATTAAAACCGTCAGTAAGTACATACTTCGACTTCGCTCAGTAACAATCAGACCGAGGGATGCTTTGTGCTGAGCCTGCCGAAGCATAGTTCAATCCCGATGCATCGGGACTGGGTCTTGCAGACCGCTCATATTCCTATTTATTTAGCGGCTGGCAATTTTATCTCCAAGTCGTTCAGCCAAGTTTTTAATTTCTCCGTTTCTTGCTATTTGTTTTATCCAATTCTTTGGAATTCTATCAAGTCCATATAATAGTCCTGCAAGTCCTCCTGTTACAGCACCTGTAGTATCAGTGTCTTCACCTAAATTTACCGCTTTCAAAACTGCGTTTTTGTAATTGTCAGTTGTAAGTAAACACCAAATACTTGCTTCAAGGGTATGCAACACATAACCGCTGCTAAAAATATTTTCTTCAGTTAGTTCGTGAATGTTTTGTTTTAATAGTCGATCAAACAATGAAATCTCCTCTGGGTTAATTGAAAGAGAAGTCAGAAAATTTGTGATTTCTGTTTGCAAGTATTTATAAACCTCAAAT
>CAIUUO010000040.1 GCA_903902325.1 uncultured Bacteroidia bacterium | reverse complement strand
TCGATAGTCTTTATTGGTTCCACAGGGAAATCAAACATCTTCCTGCTTAGTAGAACTTCACGGTCTTTAGCTGTAAAATTGTCAGCTTGTTTTTTTGAGAAGAAATTGTAATCATTCTTCCCTATGAGTTTTTCCCTGGATATGCCAAGCAGATTCTCACCGGCCCTGTTTATCCTTACGAACCGCAAAGAATTTGCATCCTTGATAAACATCATATTGGGAATATTCTCCACGACTGAGTCCAGGAAACTATTCGCACGGCGTATGTCTTCCTCAATTTTTTTACGTATTGTGATATCACGAATAATACCTGTAAAAAATTTCCCGGATCCGGTTTCCCATAATGCCAATGATATTTCGATAGGGAACTCAGTGCCATTTTTATGCAATCCCAGCAGTTCAACTGTTTTACCTATTATATGATGTTCGCCACCATGAATAATACGTTCAATATTTGTATCATGCTGTTTTGCATATTGGTAAGGCATGATTTTTCCCAGGTTTTTCCCGCAAATTTCCTCCTCTGTATACCCGAATATTCTTTCCGCCCCTTGGTTCCAGCTAATTATTGATCCTGAACTGTTTGCAGAAATAATCGCATCATTTGCCGATTTTGTCACAGCCATGTATCTCTCCCTGGATTCAGTCAGCATTTCTTCCGCCAGTTTAAGTTCGGTGATGTCAACAGCATTGATAAGACAATGTTTCCGGTTTCCTGCAACAATACCTTCAAGATGCACATATTTCGGCTGATTGCCATCTGTTTCAAGCATTACCTCGCAGATTTCTTTGGTCTTGTATTTAAAGACATTCACAAGGAAAGTATTGAAGACAGGTCGCGTATTATGGGAAACGTAGAGACCAAAATGTTTTCCGATTAGTTTGGCACGTTCCATCCCAAGCATTCGTGCACCGTTATGGTTTAATTCCCGGATAACGTCTTCAACAGAGAGTGAAAAAAAACCTGACGGGGCGAAATCGAAGAGTTCGGTATATTTTTCAGCAGCATCCTGTGCGGTTGACCTTGCTTCAACGAGTTCTTCATTCTGCATGATCAGTTCAGTCTGTTGAATTCGCAGGGATTCTTCCAGTTTAATACGTTGAGTAATATCTTTAGCAAATCCCAGGAACCGGGTTTCCGAAAGTTGAACGGCTTCCAATGACCAACATCGTTTTGTCCCGTTTTTATGCCGGAATGTCGAATCTGCCTTGGATGAGCCCGTTTTTACCACCTTTTCGAACTGAGCCAGGCCATCTTTGATCGATTCCTGGGGAAGAATATCCGGAATAGACATTGTTAAAAATTCTTCCATTGAATAGCCTGTCATTCTGCAGGCTGCCAGGTTCACCTCAACGTATCGTCCTGTTTCATCCACAACAAAAACACCATCCGGGGCATTGTCAATGTAACTCTTGTACTTTTCTTCGCTGTTCGATAAGGCGTCAAATAATTTTATCCTTTCCTCCCGCTCAGATACTTCCAGGAGAGCCCTTTCAACAACCATGATAAACCTGGACATATTTCCCTTCAGCACATAATCATAAACTCCGGATTTAATGAGCTCCACTGCTTTTTCCTCGCCGATCGCCCCTGATATGACAATAAACGGGATATTGGTACCATGGGCATGGTAGATGCCAAGCGCCTCACTGACGCTGAAAAGTGGCATGGAATAATCGGAAAGAATTAAATCCCAGGATGCCTGTTCGAGAGCGTCTGTCATTTCTTGCCCGGTTTCAATACGTTTAAAGGAAATATCGTAACCGGCTTTCCGGAGCATACCAGCATTTAGTTCGGCATCAGCCTGGCTGTCTTCGATGACAAGAACAAAAAGTTTCTTTTTCATCTATCTATTTTTATACAAAGTTATTTTTTTAGAGGAGACAGGGTGAAAATTTTTCAGTGATTTGAAATTCCAATCAGGCTCGCGACAAGAAAATAAATCGCCTTTACGATCATA
>CAIUUO010000039.1 GCA_903902325.1 uncultured Bacteroidia bacterium | reverse complement strand
GTGATTTATGTTGTTTTTATAATCATGTCACCCCTTCGGGGTTAGATTGTGTGTGATTTATGTTGTTTTTATAATCATTTCACCCCTTCGGGGTTAGATGGAATTTGGATTTGCAGCGTCTTTACTCCCACTCACAAATTCCCTCGATGTAATCCTTTGACCCGTCCCGCGACCAGCCGTCGAGCTGGGACACCTCTTTTAGCTGCTGTCCGCGCATGCGGCTGACGTTGATAAAGGCGCATGGCAGTTCGGGAATGGCGGTCATGTCGCCCCAGAGTTTTTCAAACTGCGTAACCGGATAGACATCTTCCTGGCCTTTGCCCCACCGTTTTTTGACTTCCTTGATAATGACGTAGGTAGGCATCCTGGAGGCCATCTTGTAAACGGCAGTGGCCACTTTCTGGGCATCCTGCAAATCTTCCCGATTTAGTCCGAAAGCCTCAAGCAGTTTGTCGATGTTGATCCAAAAAGTGTTGGTATTGTAATAACTCAGGTTGAATTCGATTTTTTCATCCGGTAGCGCTAGTCCTTCCACCAGCCGGATCTGCCCGTTGATTTTGGCCAGGCCGCCGCCTCTGTCGTCCAGCTTGCGGGTAATGACTTCGACCGTCATGGCCTTCTGCTGTTGGATGTGATAACCAAGCACGGCCGGATCGGCATTCGCGCCCAGGGTATCGATGTTATGGACCAGCAGGTGTTTCAAATTTGGATTTTCGTGTATCAATTGTTTCAGGGTGCCGTTCAGGAACAGGTTGGGAATTTCGTACCAGTGCCCTACCGGGTGAATGCACTGTGAGGGAAGGTTATCACGGTAGTCTTCGGCTTCTCCTGCCGTTTTGGCCCAGTTGATCAGGGCTGCACGGACACTCTGCCTTACCTTCCGGGCCTGCTCATCCAGTTGCTGTTGCGGCATCTCCTCCCATAAAAAACGGAGATCGCGTTCGGTAGGTATCAGTCGGAGACCGATTACTTTTCCGGGAGAGATATAGGTGTTTTCTCTTTTCCTGTTTTCAAGGAACGCCGTTATTGCCTTGTCGGTCAGGTAGCTGGTAGTAAATATATGCTGCAGTCCGGCAGCACTCTCCGAATTAGTTTTCCTGGTCTTGGCCAGGTGGGTTTCGATGAAATTGCGATGTTTGCCTCCCATTTTGGCGAAGGGGTTTAGCGATTTGACCACACCTGCACCTTTGGTCCAGCGGCTTCCCGTTCCACCGGCGAGAGTGACGATGGCCAGCTCCCTGTTGCGAAGAGCTTTCCTGCCCATTTCGATCAGCGTTTGATCGTTTTGTACGGATGGACCTGCCAGTTCTGAATTACGAACATCTTCGATGGTGCTGCTGATGGGAAGCCTGTTCTTGGACAGTCCGATCCTGCCCGATTTCAGCTCCTTTTTGATCAGTTCATGCTGTTCGGGATTGAATCCGAGTTCTTCGAGGAGGTTCCTCAAGGGTTTTTGCAACTGATCGTCCTCCCTGCCCTGGGGAATCATCCTGTCAAACAGGTTATCCACAAACCCGGCGTATTGTTCCCCTGTTTTAAATGCGGTACTTAATATTCCGAGTTCATTCCGCTGGCATTCCGTAAGCGAATTCAACTCCTTTTTGAGCAATCCCGGTAGGAGAAGGGTATAATATTCCCTGGGCATCAGCGCGTTCTTGCCGGCTCCGAGGCTTGCAATTGTTCCGTTTTCGTTGATCCTGAAGTCGTACACAACGGGTTCCATGGCAAACGGAACGGCATGCTCAAATTTCTTTTTCGTTTCTGACATCAATACTTGCAGGCGATCCTGTGCTTTTTGCTTGGTTGCCGGGTCGAAAATGAATCCCATGCCGCCACCCGACATACCTCCCATCATCCAGAATCCCCAAAAATGTTCACCGAACTCTTCGCTGATTGTGTTGATGAGGGTTTCGGTGTAAAGATTGGTGGCCCAGGGGATGATCTCCTGGATCGGTCCTTCGAAGTTTCTGTGGGTAAACGCGCCGATTCCCCTGATGTCGCCGTCTTTTAATTTTTGAACCACTTCATCGAAGAAGAAGATGGCATTCTGGCGGGCTTCCCACTCTTTTTTGGAGCGGAGAAGGTATTTCTCCGTCACCATTTCCAGCACCGGACCGACATCCTGGGCCATTCCCCCGTGGACGATCACCAGGCTGTCCTGTAGTTTTTGCCTCGTCTCCCTGCTCACCAGGTCGTCTCCGAGGATGGTATGTTGCGGCAGTAATCTTCCCCTACTGATGCCATATTCCGGATCATCGGCTCCGGCTTCCACCCCTTTGATCAGTTTCATTCCGGGCCAGACACCACCGGAGTCCTGCCATCCGCCACCCGAACCGCCGAGCCATTCGCCGAGGATGGCTTTCGCGGCAACAAGCCTTCGCTCATCCTCATTTAGAATTCCGGTCAGGCTTTCGGTCTGACCTGTGGCCCTCATCCCGAGTGCAATCAGGGAAGCCAGAAGGTTGGTCGAGACAGCTAATCTCGAGCCTTTGGGTATGTTGTTTACCATGCTGACGATCTCAATGCCCTTGTCCTTGCCTGCCATTTTTTCGAGCAGATGGCTCAGGGGCAGTCCGGCACCTTCCATTCCTGGAGGAACTATTCCGGAAGCGATGACAGCAGCTTTCAAAAGTCCAAGGTAATCCTTGGCAAAATCGAATATTTCCGACAGGTTGCTGATATCGGCTGTGGCGCCCAGGTCGATGCTGGTGAGCCTGATCACGGGTTCATCGATGATCCTGAACCAGGTCTCGATGGGAGGTTTTGGTGTTGTTCCAGGCGAACTGTTGCGAATACTGAGGTCGACGGATATATTGAGCACCCTGGCTCCCTCGGGATAGTCCATCCCCAGGAAGAAGATATCGCTCCAGCCGCTGTGGCTTAAATCCATTCTTACGGGAGTGGATTCGTGCAGACAGGGATACATTCCCGTCTGTTCATCCTTTTTCAGCAGGAGAGGCTGTATTTTTAGCGGTTGATCGAAAGGGTGCCCTACGCGGAACATCCATTTGTTGCCGGCCGTGGAACGTACGCTGATTTTAACCTGATCGGCCAGTGTCTGGAATGCCAATTGGTGATAAGCATCTGCCAGGCCGCTCGATATTCCTTCGTTCGCACCCTTCTGCTCCTGGACTTTCAGCAGCAGGTGGATGGCCTCCTCGAATCTTCTGCTCAGTATGTGTTCAAAGGCTTCGTAAGGTATGATGCCTTCTGTCCCTATCCCGCTCAGCAGCGGAATATAGAAACGATGGATGGCATACAGAAAAAATAGGGCCCTAACCCGATTGTAAAGATTTGGCTCCTCTTTCCTGTATTGCTCCAGTTCTCCGGCCTCGGCTAGCAGTTCTGCTAGCGTGGCATTCCTGCAAAATTCATCGAGGGATTTGTTCTTGACAGCAGGATCAGTGGCGCAAATTATATTTATCAGAAGGCTCATATTCAGGGTTAATTTCCGATCGGGTTCATGTTCTGCATCGCAAAAAATTCGAGTAACTCTGACATGACCTGATCGCGGTCCTTTCCGCTTAATGCGAGTGCCAGTTGTGCTTTCAGCAAACCGTATCGCGAACCGGTATCAAAACGGAGGTCATTCTTTTCGAGTGCAAGGTATTGTTCCTTACCGGCCAGTTCATTGAGCGCCTCGCTCAGGCCTAATTTGTTCCCGTTCAATCCTTCCACTTTTTTTCCAAGAATCTCCATGATGGCGGGGGAAAGGACATGCATGCCAAAGAAACAGAGATAATGACCGGCCCTTAATCCGGGAACGATCAATTTCTGTTCGGCAAGGGTAGGAGTAGGTTTTTCGATGACTTTATCAATCATATACAAATCGGTCGTTGAATGCACCCTTCTGCCACCAACTGTGCCGTAATTGGGAATCAGATTTTCTCTTGTTGGTGTGACTGCGGAAACTGAACAGTTATTTTGACGGGCTGTTTCCACAAGATGCCTGGCGCAAGGGATGTTGGATCTGTTGACATACAAATGGTCGCCGACCAGGTGGAGGAAATAATCATTCCCGACGAAGGAGGATCCGCACCATACCGCATAGCCATAACCAAGTGGCTTGTCCTGTTCGATGAAATGAATATGCTGACCGTCTGCCACCTGGCTCCTGTAAACATTCAGATCACCCGGATGGATCACCACAGCAATTTCTTCAATCCCAGCCAGCCTGACCTCTTCAATCAGTATTTCGAGCACAGTTTTTCTGTTCCCATCGCGGTCGACCAGTGTTTGCATCGCCAGTTTCCGCTGATCGGCGCCTGCCGCGGTGATGAGGGCTTTCTTGATTTGCATGGTTTCCGTGTTAAGATAAATGTTCAATCAGTATTTTTAATCCGATACCGATGAGGATAATTCCTCCCAGCAGTTCAACTTTAGGTCCCAGTTTGTCGCCCACATCTTTCCCTATCCTGATTCCCAGCATGGAAAAGAAGAAGGTAACTGAACCGATAATTAGCACCCCTCCAAAGATTTTACCCGTTTCAGCCATAGCGTAGCTGAAACCAACCACCAGGGCATCGATACTTGTCGCGATGGAGAGGGTCATGATGTGCCGGAAGGAGTAAATATCCGATACCTTTTCGCCGCCATCTTTTCTGAAACTTTCCCAGATCATTTTTGCACCCAGGTAGGCAAGCAGGGAAAAGGCGATCCAATGGTCGATGTTTTCGACAAACACCTTCAATTCGGTTCCCATCAGCCACCCAAGCAAGGGTAGAATTCCCTGGAAGAAGGCAAAGGCGAAGGATATTTTTACGGCATGACCGAAAGTAACTTTTTGCTCGGCGAGGCCGCAACTGATGGCTACTGCGAAGGAGTCCATCGAGAGTCCGATTGCCAAAACGAAGACGGTAAGAAGATCCATCGGGGAAGCTATTTGGACAAAGATAAAAATTCCTTTCGAACCGATCCTGACAATTGAAAATTGATCGTATAGGATCGTTTTGTGAAGAAAATCAGCTAAGTTCGTCTTTGTGTCCTTGGTGTAAACCTTTGAGACCTTAGTGGTGAGATTAAGAATTTTTACCACAAAGGTCTCTAAGTAATTTTCTGATGTTGACTTATAGCCAATATAAACACAAAAGCCATCGGAGATCCGACGGCTTTGTGTCTGGCCCGAAGGCCTATATATAGGTGATGAGTAGCTTACATCATGCCGCCCATGCCACCGCCCATGCCTTGTGGAGGCATAGCCGATTTGTCTTCTTTTTCCTCTACCAACACACATTCTGTGGTTAAGAACATGCCTGCGATAGAGGCAGCGTTTTCAAGCGCGATACGGGTTACCTTGGCAGGGTCGATCACACCTGATTCGTACAGGTTCTGGAAGACGTCCAGGCGGGCATTGTAGCCGAAATCGCCTTTGCCTTCTTTCACTTTCTGAACAATCACGGCACCTTCAACCCCTGCGTTGGATACGATCTGACGCATTGGTTCTTCGATGGCGCGTTTGATGATCAGGATACCTGTTGTTTCGTCTTCGTTATCGCCTTCCAAGCCTTCAAGAGATTCGATGGCACGGAGCAAAGCAACACCACCACCAGGTACGATTCCTTCTTCGATGGCAGCGCGGGTTGCATTCAAGGCATCGTCGACGCGTGCTTTCTTCTCTTTCATTTCGATTTCTGAAGGAGCGCCAACATAGAGAACGGCAACTCCACCTGACAATTTAGCCAGACGTTCCTGCAGTTTTTCGCGATCATAATCGGAAGTTGTCGTCTCGATCTGTTTTTTGATCTGACTAACACGTGCAGTAATCAATGCTGAGTCACCGGCTCCATTGACAATAGTGGTTTTTTCCTTGTCGACGGTTACTTTTTCGGCACGGCCCAACATCTCGAGGGTTGTATCTTCCAGTTTCATACCTTTTTCTTCGGTAATAACAGTTCCTCCGGTAAGGATAGCAAGGTCTTCAAGCATCTCCTTGCGGCGATCCCCAAATCCTGGGGCTTTAACAGCGCAAACTTTCAGGCCTGCACGCAAACGGTTGACAACAAGTGTTGCCAGTGCTTCGCCTTCAATGTCTTCGGCAATGATCATCAAGGGACGACCAGCCTGGTGGGTAGCTTCCAAAATTGGAACCAGTTCCTTCATGGAACCGATTTTCTTGTCGTGGATCAGGATGAAAGGATGCTCCATTTCTGTGGCCATCTTTTCGGTATCTGTTACAAAGTAAGGAGAGATGTAACCGCGATCGAACTGCATACCTTCCACAACTTCCACATAGGTGTCTGTTCCTTTGGCTTCTTCGACTGTGATAACGCCTTCTTTGTTCACTTTTTGCATTGCTTCTGCGATCAGTTTTCCGATTTCTGAATCGTTGTTGGCAGAAACACGGGCAACCTGTTCAATCTTGTCGTAATCGCTTCCAACGTTGATAGCCTGTGATTTGATGTGGGCAACAACTTTGATCACCGCTTTGTCAATACCACGTTTCAGATCCATTGGATTGGCGCCTGCTGTAACGTTTTTCAAACCTACCGTGATGATTGACTGGGCCAAAACAGTAGCAGTGGTTGTACCATCACCAGCGTCGTCGCCGGTTTTTGAAGCAACTTCTTTGACCAGATGAGCGCCGATATTGGCATACGGATCTGCAAGATCAATTTCTTTGGCAACTGTTACACCGTCTTTTGTCACCAGCGGAGCCCCGAATTTTTTCTCGATGATCACATTGCGGCCTTTAGGACCGAGTGTAACTTTTACTGCGTCGGCCAGTTGGTCGACTCCTTTTTTCAGCAACTCACGTGCTTCAATATTGAATTTAATTTCTTTAGCCATTTTGAAATAATTTTTTTGATTGACAATACATTAATTAAGCGATGAAAAGAACATCCGATTGTGATACAAGCAAGTAATCTTTACTGTCAATGGTGAGTTCCGTACCGGAATATTTCCCAAAGAAGACTACATCACCAACTTTCACTTCCATCACTTCATCTTTTTTTGCACTTCCAACAAGGACAACTTTCCCGGAGAGTGGTTTTTCTTTAGCTGAATCAGGAATGATGATACCACCAGCTGTTTTTTTCTCTGCTTCCTGCGGCTCGATCAATACTTTGCCGGCAAGGATTTTACCTTTAAGTTCTGCCATTTTTAAAAAAATTTGTTTAATAATATATGTGAATAATGATTTTCATACCACAACCCTACCAATTTTGTGCCAAATCGAAAAAACAGGCAATGGTTGCTTCTTATCGGACAAAATTACAACAAATAATTTAGGTAATTTCTATGAATAAATATAAATATCAGAAATTCAGTTCTTTGACAAGTATTCGTTATGTCAGTTCAAACTGTCAAGATGGCACAACAAAAAAACCACTGCTGATGGGCAGTGGCTTATATGTTTTAGGAAACAACCGTTAGGGTTATTTTGTCTTAGACGTATCTGAAGATTTCTGAGGTGCCGACTGCGGGAAAGTTGGCAAAGCGGATGGATCCTGAACACCCTGGATTTGCTGTTCGATCGCTGACTTGGCTTGTCCGCCCTGACGGGGGAGAAAAGCTGTGGCACCGATGCAGAGGATAACCAGAGAAAGAGCAAGAATCCAGGTACCTTTTTCGAGGAAATCCGTCGTTTTACGAACACCCATTACCTGGTTGGAACTGGAAAATGAAGATGCAAGTCCGCCACCTTTTGAGTTTTGTACCAGGACAAGCAGGATTATCAGGAAACAAACGATGAAAATCAGGATAGTAATAAATGCGTACATCTGATGTTAATTAATTAATTTTTTTATCTCTTCGATTTGATGCGCAAAATAAACACTTTTTTCGGGAAATTTCAAACTTAACCTCTTAAAAGACTCAATTGCTTTTTGATAATGACCTTGTTTTAGGTAAATCCTTGATAATGTTTCTGTTATGAATTCGTCGTTTTCATTATCAAGAACTTCCCTCAGATCAAAAGGTTCATTTCGATGGGGAGTATTTTCTATTCGGGGTTGAATTGACGGATTAACTTTGATGAATTGTTCGATCAAATCAACTTTTCCATCCGGTTTCGAAACAATAGGTTCTTTTAGTACAGGAGAATTAACAGGTCCGGGTTTTGATTCGATCAGGTCAAGTGGATGAGAATTATCCGGTTGATCGAAGCTAAGTAGTTCGAATTCGAATGTTTCTGATTCTGTTGGCTGGCTGGAAAAAAGTTGGGAGAATTCAGTTGCGGTAATCTGTTTTTCTTCCGCCAGTTCAAAAAGGGCAGATGTCTCCTGAATGTCACTCCCGGCAAGCACTGACACCTTGGCATTAACCTCAGGATGAAATTGGGGATGAAAGAGTTGATATAAAATTGTTCTGTCAGTGGCATAAATAGAACAAGTCTTCAGATAACCTGCATACCGGAAATTATCCAGTGTAAACAGGTTGTAGGTGTATAAAAGCTGCGCAGACTGGAAATAGGGAAATTCATCAACGATTTCCTTCAATTCTCCGATGGTTTGTTCTTTGAGCAAACCCGGTTTTTCGATAAAATGAATCAATTGATCTTTCGAGATTGACATGGTTGATGTTGGTTTGATTGGTTATTTATCCCTACCAGTTGGCAACAGATTTATTGAAAATGTCATCAATCAACTGGGCGTTAATTACCTGAACTGCTTCGGCTTCCACCTGGTTGATCTGCTTTGTGCTGTCATAATCGAAATAGGCAGAGAACGTAGTGTTGAAATCCTGATCGTGGTCTTTGTTGTTGACAAAAACAACTTTTACCGTGACTGTCAGTCTGTTCATGGCTGCATAATCCATTCCGGTATCGGTTTTTTGTACCGCAAGCGGCCGGATGTCATAGCCGGTAATTTCACCCGAAAATTCAAGATCCCCTTGATCTGTATTGAGTGTTAGTCCGGTCTCATTGACAAATTTGTCTTTCATCGATTCTGTAAAGGTCTGACTTAAGGTTGGGTTAATCACCTTGGCCCTGTTCCTGAAATAATCGATAAACACGGTTTTTACATCCGGCGAGATGGAGGCCCCGCTCATCGTATAGTTGATTTTGCAACCGGAGGCGGCTACAAGAAACAGAACTACCAGTAGTGAGCGTATTTGTAGGTAAAGCGGATTAATTCTGAAGTTGATTTTTGAGCTTTTGCCCATGTAAGTTTTATTTTTGTGCAATGTTGTACTCTTTTATTTTCCTGTAAAGGGTTCTTTCGGATATTCCCAGTTCTTCTGCAGCCAATTTACGCTTTCCGCTGTGTCTTTCCAATGCCTTGAAGATCAGCTCCATTTCTTTCTCCTCCAGGGAGAGAGATTCTTCTACAAATTCTTCAGTATCCTGAATATGGGGCCTTCCAACTGGTTTTGGGAATCCCGGAGAGAAAAGAGGCTCATTGTGCTCTCCTGTGCTGATATCCTCCGGATATAACTGTACGAAACCTTCATCTGACTCAGCATCATGATTAACAGCTGGTTTGATCTTTAACAGCTGGTTGAATTTTTCTTTCAGGTCGTCCAGTTCCTTCTTCATTCCGATCAGGGCATTGAGCATCATGGTCCTTTCGTTCTCATGAGCCCTGGAATCTGATTCCCTGCCATACAAAGCAGGAAGAAATCCTGTTTCTTCAGTGGGAATATAATGAACAAGTTTTTCCGCAATAATGTCCCTGTCGGTTTCAATGATAGAGATTTGTTCCGTAATATTTTTAAGCTGTCGGACATTTCCCGGCCAGCGGTATCCAAGGAATATTTTTTGCGCCTCCTCATTCAGCCGGATAGTGGGCATTTTGTAACGTTCGGCAAAATCAGAGGCAAATTTCCGGAAAAGAAGTAGCACATCGTTACCTCTTTCGCGCAGTGGCAGCACCTTGATCGGCACCGTGTTGAGGCGGTAGTAAAGGTCTTCCCTGAATTTACCTTCCCGAATGGCATGTGTCAGATCAAAATTGGTCGCAGCGATGACCCTAACGTTGGTTTTCTGAACCTGGGATGAACCAACACGGATAAATTCGCCGGTTTCGAGTACCCGTAAAAGCCGGACCTGCGTGGAGACAGGCAATTCACCTATTTCATCCAGGAAAAGGGTTCCTCCGTCGGTTACTTCAAAATATCCCTTGCGGTCGTTGAGGGCGCCGGTAAACGAACCCTTTTCATGACCGAAAAGCTCTGAATCGATTGTTCCTTCAGGGATTGCTCCACAGTTGATGGCGATGTATTTGCCGTGTTTGCGGTGGGAATAGTTGTGGATTATCTGGGGAAATGACTCTTTCCCGACACCACTCTCTCCGCTGATCAGCACGGAGAGATCTGTCGGAGCCACCTGAAGTGCTACTTCAATGGCCCGGTTCAGTCCGGGAGCATTTCCGATAATGCTGAAACGCTGTTTAATCTCCTGAATATCCATGCAATCAACGTTGATTTTTCGAACTGCAAATTTAACATTAATCTGTGAATAAAAGACCAAGCCTTGCAAACACAAATTGACACGAATGAACCCCGTATAACCACGAATTACACAAATTGACGCAAATAAACCCCAATTAACCACGAATTGCACGAATGAACACGAATAAACCCGAACTGACCGCGAATTGCCTGAAAGAACATTCTCTCCATCATCCCAGTCGTCCCAGTCATCCCAGTCTCCCCCGCGCCCCCTCGTCAAGTCACCCCCTCTTTCTATCTCTGTTTTCTCATTGTCGAATCGTCGAATTGACTCATTTCTCTGTTTCTCCGTCTCCCCGTTTCAATATCATCAAACAATGGCTATTTTTGTATTTAGAAATCAAAACAGATTGCCATGACGCCCAAATTTATTGCCATCATTCCATCACGCTACGGTTCTTCGCGGTTTGCCGGAAAACCACTGGCCGACATTGCCGGAAAACTGATGATTCAACGTGTGTATGAGCAGGTGATTCAGGCAGTGGATGAGGTCTGGGTGGCGACTGACGATGAGCGTATCGCAGAAGCCGTCAGAAAATTTGGTGGTAACGTTGTGATGACTTCCGTAGATTGCAGGAGTGGCACGGATCGTTGTGCCGAGGCAGTTGGTAAGATCATGAGTGAGACCGGGAAAATATTTGATGTGGTGATCAATGTCCAGGGGGATGAACCATTTATTAAACCTGCTCAGATCAGGATTCTGCAAAAACCGTTTGTCGCGGATGAGGAGACTGAAATTGCCACTTTGATTCAGCAAATCCGCCAAACGGAAGTACTCTTGAACCCGGCAGAGGCAAAGGTAGCCCTCGACATTCATGGTAATGCCATATTTTTCAGCAGATTGCCTATCCCGATGGTCTTCAAGTCGGAACAGGCTGAATGGCTGAAGAACTTCGATTATTATTGTCATGTGGGTATCTATGCCTATCGGACAGATGTCCTCGAGAAACTCAGCAAACTGCAGGAGGGGCTTCTCGAGAAGGCAGAATCACTGGAGCAGTTGCGCTGGCTGGAAAATGGCTACAGGATTAAAACGGAAGTTACAGACCATGCCACGGTGGGCATCGATACCCCTGAAGATTTGAAAAGGATCGTTGCCGAAGGAATTGAAAAATATTATGCCGGTGGTTAAACTCCGTTATTTGTAGTAACTTTATAAAAATTAACTGTCAAAAATATGGCATTGCCCCCGTTGGTTGAACAGGATCCGTATTTGCAGCCGTATATTGCTGATTTTTTACGATGGACTGAGAAATACAGGTTAAAGGAAAAGGAGTTACTAGGAGATGTTTCCTTGCGGGATTTTGCTTCCGGGCATGACTATTTTGGTCTGTTCAAAACGGACAATGGATGGGTTTTCCGGGATTGGGCACCCAATGCCACCCGGATTTTTCTGGTAGGCAACTTCAACGATTGGCAAGACCGGGCTGAATATGAGCTAAAAAGTACCGGTAATGGTTCCTGGGAACTGGAAATGCCGAACCCTGCTGTTCATCACGGCGATTTGTATGCGCTCTCACTGCATTGGCCAGGCGGTTCAGGCAAAAGAATACCTGCCTGGGCAAAAAGGGTCGTGCAGGATTCATCCACAAATATTTTCAATGCCCAGGTTTGGGCTCCCAAAGAGATTTTCAACTTCAAGCATAATTTCAATCCGCTGCATGAGGCTCCGCTGATCTATGAATCGCATGTCGGTATGGCGGGTGAAGAGCCAAGGGTTCATACCTACAATGAGTTCCGCTACGAGATGCTGCCCCGGATCAAAGCGGCAGGTTACAACACGATTCAACTGATGGCCATACCGGAACATCCCTATTACGGAAGTTTCGGTTATCATGTGTCCAGTTTCTTTGCCCCGTCATCGCGCTTCGGAACGCCTGAAGAGCTCAAGCATCTGATCGATGAAGCCCATGGGATGGGCATTGCCGTTGTGATGGACCTGGTCCATTCCCATGCGGTGAAAAATGTCAACGAAGGACTCGGTTTATATGACGGCACACGCACCCAGTTTTTCCATGAGGGTGCCCGGGGGGAACATCCTGCCTGGGACTCCTATTGTTTCAATTATTCAAAAAATGAAGTCATCCACTTCTTGCTTTCCAACATCAAATATTGGATGACTGAATTCAGGTTTGACGGATTCCGTTTCGACGGCGTTACAAGCATGCTTTATTTTGACCACGGTCTGGGTAAGGCTTTTACCTGTTATGCCGACTATTTCACACCAAATCTTGATGACGAAGCCATCGTTTATTTCATGCTGGCCAATAAGCTGGCTCATGAGATCAACCCGCGCGTGCTTTCCATTGCGGAAGAGATGAGTGGATTGCCCGGTTTGGCCGCTCCTCTTGAAAGCGGCGGATTGGGTTTTGACTATCGGATGTCGATGGGAGTTCCTGATTTATGGATCAAAGTGATCAAGGAGTTGCAGGATCAGGAGTGGAATGTTGGGTATCTTTTTCATGAACTGACAACCCATCGTCCCGAAGAAAAAGTGGTGAGTTATGTAGAGAGTCACGATCAGGCCATGGTGGGTGATAAAACAATCATTTTCAGGCTGATTGACAAGGAAATGTATTTCAGCATGCGCAAGGATCAGCCCAACCTGATTGTCGACAGGGGGATTGCACTGCATAAAATGATCAGGTTGGTTACGATCGGCTGCGCCGGAGGGGCGTATCTCAATTTCATGGGGAATGAATTTGGTCATCCTGAGTGGATCGATTTTCCACGGGAGGGCAATGAATGGTCCTATCAGCATGCGCGCAGAATCTGGAGTGTCTCTGAAGACCCGGAGCTAAAATTTCACTGGTTGCTCGATTTTGACAAGGATATGATCAGTCTCTTCAGGAAGGAAAGACTGCTGGAAGTTCCTGAAATCTGGCGTGTCCACGACAACATGCCCGACCAGGTACTTGCCTTTAAGCGGAAGGACATGCTTTTTGTTTTCAATTTCAACCCTGACAAATCATTTGAAAACTACGGAATTCAATGTGATCCGGCCAAGTTTAAGGTGATCCTCCAGACAGATGCGCACAGGTATGGAGGTTTTAACCGGATTGACGAAAGGATGACCTATTATTCACTTCCCGAAAGCGGATTGGGTTCTCCGCATCACCTGAAACTTTACCTTCCCGCCAGGACGGCCATCGTGCTGCAGCAGCAAGCCTATACAAAAGTCAGGTAAGAAAGCAATTTTGGATTTTGGATTCGGTTCCTGAGCCTGTCGAAGGGTTGGATTGCGCTTCTTTCATTATCTGTTTTCTCCGTCCGATATTATCCAATATCAATTTCCAATATTCCTACGCGGACGGTTATCTTCGTGCATTCATTTACCCGGGGTTACGTTCCTTCGTCACTCACCCCGGGCTATTAATATTTAACCCCTTCGGGGTAAAAACACTGAATTCATTTGGACCTTTCGCGCTTCGACTACGCTCAGGCAATTGGGAGTTGCAATCGCCACATCTCCCAGTCCCCTAGTCTCCACGTCCTTTTTTCGTCCACTCGTCCTAGTCGCCTAGTCTGCTAAGCCCTTCGACAGGGTCTCAGGGAGTCCGGAGTTGCATTCTCCCAGTCCCCAAGTCACCCCGTCTCTCCGTCCTGTTGATGCGTGCAGTAGAGTCCGGAGTCCCTTCTAAGTCAAAGCGGCGCAATATCTACCCAACAGCGCTTCGCCCAGCTTTCGAGTCCCTTTTCGGCCAGTTGGACCCCTTTGGCTCCCTCGAGAAGCGACCACCGGAAGGGTTCATTTTTGACCACATGCTTGAGGAAGAGTTCCCATTCCACCTTGAAGGCATTGCCGAATACCTCCTGCTCTGGTACTTTAGACCATCCCTCGAAAAAATTGATAGGGCTGGGAATATCAGGATTCCAAACCGGTTTCGGGGTATTTCCGTAGTGCTGGGTCCAGCATTCGCGCAATCCCGCGACTGCCGAGCCCTTGGTTCCATCGACCTGGATCGTCAGCAAATCATCCCTTCTAACCCGGGTAACCCAGGAAGAGTTGAAATGGGCAATAATGCCTCCTTCCAACTCAAAGGTCGCATAGGCCGCATCATCGGCTGTACATTTGTATACCTTTCCTTGTTCATCCACCCTTTCAGGAATATGCGTAGATCCAAGGCAGAAGACACCTTTCACATTTCCGAACAGATTGTCCAGCACATACCGCCAGTGGCAAAGCATGTCGATGATGATACCCCCGTCATCTTCCTTGCGGTAGTTCCAGCTGGGACGCTGAGAAGGAACGCTGAATCCTTCGAAGACCCAGTAGCCGAATTCCCCTCTGACAGACAGTATCTTTCCGAAGAAATCGTTTTCCATTAGCCGTTTGAGTTTCATCATTCCCGGCAGGAAAAGTTTATCCTGCACAACTCCATGTTTTACACCCGCTTTTTTACAAACCTCATACAACTCAAGGGCAGTCCTTGTATCGCTGGCAATTGGTTTTTCGCAATAGACATGCTTCCCTGCACGGGCTGCCATCTTAACGGCCTCCGCCCTGCGACCGGTGGTCTGGGCATCGAAATAGATTTGGTAGGAGGGGTCATTCATGACCTCATCCAGGTTGGTGGTCCATTTTTCGACACCGGAGAGTTGGGCCAATTTCCTGAGTTTTATTTCGTCACGGCCCACCAGGACAGGATCGGGCATAATGAATTCGGAGGGCCCGCACTGCACGCCACCCTGTTTGATGATTTCCACGATCGAACGCATCAGGTGCTGGTTGGTTCCCATGCGGCCGGTTACACCGTTCATGATGATCCCAATTTTGTGGATGGTAAGGTTTTCAGCCATATAAAAAGCAATAAAAAATTATATCATGGTTATCATTCCAATTTTACATCTTTGGGTCCTTTGAGCAACCTTTGTGACCTTTGTGGTTAATTTTGTTTATTTTTACCACAAAGGTCTCAAAGAAAAACCCAAAGGTACTCAAAGGCTCGTTGACAAGTCTGGAACTTTTAGACTGATTCGTCCCAGTCATCCTATCCGTCCGGGTCTCAGGGGAGTCCAGGCTCAGGGAGCGACATTCGGAAGCCGCACTTGCCCCCTCTCCCCCTCGTCCTAGTCGTCCCAGTCATCCAAGTCGTCCTGTCTCCCCCTCATTTTTTCCTACGTCTTCGTCAAATATGCCTGCTTGATTTTCTCCAGATACGCCTTCTGATCCATGGCCCAGTATTTATCCGAAAAAATCTCTACTTCAATGAATCCCCTGAATCCGGCATCTTCGACCCAAGTCCTGATTTCGGGGATGTTGATGCAGCCTTCGCCCATTAATCCGCGATCATTCAGAAAATCGGTTGTGGGTACATTCCAGTCACAAACATGAAAAGCAAAAAGCTTTTTCTGCTCACCGCAACGTTGAATTCCTGCCTGAAGATCGGGATCCCACCACGTATGGTACACATCAACAGCCACTCCAACAAATTCGGAATGCAACATCTCTGCCATTTCGTTGGCCTGGCGAATGGTGTTGATGGCAGAACGATCACCGGCATACATCGGATGCAACGGTTCGATCGCCAGTTTGATCCCGGCTTTTTGTGCAGCGGGCAATATTTTTGCAATCCCCTCAGCGATCTGCTCCCTGGATTTCTCCAGCGACTGTCCTCCATCGGCCCCGCAAACAAGGACGATCATTGGTGCCCCAATGACAGCAGCCTGTTCGATGGCCAGGAGATTGTCATCGATGGCTTTATGGCGTTTCCCTGCATCGACGGAGGGGAAAAACCCGCCTCGCGCCAGGGAGACCACATTCATCCCGAAGTCGTCAAGTAGCGCTTTAACTCCATTCAGATTTTTATTTTCCAGCACATTCCGCCAAATGGTAATGCCCTTGATTCCCTTCATTGAATAGTTCCTCACACAGGCATCGATGTCCCACGGTTTGGTCGTTTGCGTATGGATGCAAAGTTTTGAAAGATCCTTTATTTGGGATGCCATTTGATTGAATTAAAATAGGTGTAATATTTTTCTCCTGAAATAATCCTTGACAGGAACAGGGCAGCCTCACGGAGGTGAAAATCTCCCCACATACTCGATTCGCCGCAAGGAATTTTATACCCTGCCGGGATATGATCCCATCCATTGGGCCTATGGTATACGGAATGCAGCAAAATACCCTGATGTTCCGGCTTTTCCGAAAGATAAGGCAATTCGAGCAATCTTGACGCAACAGTCAATCCTGCCTGCCGGTACCTTTTTCCTTCGACTGTTTCTCCTTTTTCATCCAAAAAACGACCGAGCCGGAGTAGTCCCTGGACTCCAATCGCGGCAGCAGAGCTGTCGACAGGCTCGAACTCATTGTATGGATCTGCAGGATGATTTCGCCAATCCTTTAGGTGTACAAGTCCCGGAGCTCCTGTATCCCAATAGGGAATCCCATCAACAGGGGTATTTGATATGTAGAAATCGCAGGTTGCCCTGGCGGCCTTCAAAAGTTTACTGATAATTTGCTCCTTGCCTCCCAACGCTTCAAATTCCCTGTCGGCGACTGTAGACAGGAATTCAAGTTCTTCGGCGAATCCAAGCATTGCCCAGGCCAATCCGCGTGTCCAGGTAGTGAAACCGGAATATCCCTGTTGGGAATTGGGACAACGGTAATTGCCGTCATTTGGATTGAAAACTGCTTCGTGGGCTGTTCTTCCCCTTTCATCGTAACTGTCTCGGCCTTCACCGTAATAAACCGAATACTTTGCCGTAGCAAGTAGGTGATCGATGGCACGCTGAAAAAGGGAAATGTGGCTGTCATTTTCGCCTGGCAAATAATGGCCCAGACTGTGTGCCATCATCAAAATCCTGCACGAACGGATGGTATCGACAAAAAGCGAGTGGGGTCCGTTGAAGGAATAAATGAATCCACCTTCCGGGATGTTGCTCCACCTGTTCGCCTGTATTGCCCCGGATGCCTTGATGGCCAGCTCGTAGAAGTTCTTCTCCCATTCGTTGTATGGAATCTTGCCCTCCATCATCAGCATGTGCAGGTTTCCGTAGGTACTGATATTGTTGAACCCGTGGTCATGAACACCCACATGGCTGATATGAGGAGCCATTCTGACAACCGTATTCCGGCGACCCGCATCCAGAAAAGATTCGTCGCCTGTGGCGTCGAATTGCAGGATAGCCGATCCGAACTGGAATCCCTGTGTCCATTCCGTCCATCCGCGGGAGGTGTATTTCCCCTTCACGGTAAATACCGGCGCACCTGCGTCAGCGTCGTATTCGCGCTCAATAGCAGAGATCTTTTCGCCGGAAAAATTCCAGAAGCGATCCAGTTTGGTTGAAAGATCTTTTGGTTGAATAGTGTAATCTATGATCATAAGGCAATAAAATGTCTAAACGTCGCCTGATTGTTATTCAATATTAAGTAAAAAACACAACTAATTATAAATTTTTAATTTATAAACCGCAAACAAATATTTGTCGGATCCATTGTTAGCGGTAGCCAGTTCTTTTTTTGTCATGAACATATTCCAAAATATCCCCGGGCTGGCAGTCCAATGCTTCGCAGATTGCATCCAAAGTACTGAACCGTATTGCTTTAGCCTTGCCGGTCTTAAGTATGGATAGATTGGAAAGCG
>CAIUUO010000038.1 GCA_903902325.1 uncultured Bacteroidia bacterium | reverse complement strand
GGTGTCAATTGGCTTTCCCCAATAAGCGATGGGAGGAATAGCAGGAAATCCCGGTTCTGCGGGGCTCATTCCCTGGCTGTCTGATAGCAATATCGCAACAGTTGGACCAACATTCAGTGTGAACCTATATTTGCCATTACCAAGATTGGCATGGGTCATAATCGGAATGTCCAGATAGTTGATTCTGTGGAAATAATTCTGCGTAGAACCTGCCAAGGGTTTCTCTTCCCACCCTTTTTGCAAATAGTTAAATTCAATCTGGATGCCTACATGGGGTTCTGAAATCATTCGCATAACAAAGCCCATCGAGTTTCCCGAATAAAAATTCTGTTCCACATTAGGTTTGAATTTGACCCTGCTGAATACCATACCACCTTTGGCACCCAGATAATACTCCTTGATAAAAGGGGCATCCTGCGCACGACTCAGTAAAGGAAACAGAACCAGCAATAGCAATCCAATGCCCAATCTTATTCGAAGATGTCTTTTCATGAATTTTTTGTTTTTGAATCCTTTAAAAGATTCAAAATGAATAGTTCTTTGTCATAAACAACCCTGCCTCGGTAAATAGCAGGAATCAAACTTAATAGAGCAACAATGGAAAATCCGGCTATAAATCCGCTCAAAAAATTGGGAAGTTTAAAGTCGAACAATCCGGAAAGCATGAACAAAACAGAGGTAACAACGCATATTGAAAAGAACGTGATAATTCTCCAACCAGCTTTTCTGTTGATTTTCATTAAGTTATTTATTTCATTTTCAATGGATTTTGCGCTGTATAGATTTTTAATTTTAATCTCAGGATCTCCGGATTGTTCCAGTTCGGCCAACAACTTTTCTTCCAGTTCTTTGTCCATGATTGTCGAAATTATTTATTAAATCGTTTAGTTATCAGAGAATAATGATCAGTGCGTTCCTTACTTTATCCTTTATCCTTTATCCTTTATCCTTTTATATAGGGTAAAAGTAGAAAAATGAATCTCTTTTTGTTAATTTTGAGAGCAATTTATTTTCAATGAACACTCCGGAAAACCTTAAATACATTCATAGTCAGCTTCCTGAAACTGTAAAACTTGTTGCTGTTTCAAAAACCAAAAGTATTCATGAAATCATGGAGGCATACCAGGCAGGGCAGCGGTTGTTCGGTGAGAATAAAGTTCAGGAACTTACTGCCAAATGGCAGGAACTACCCAAAGATATTGAATGGCATTTCATCGGGCATCTGCAATCCAACAAGGTCAAGCAAATTGTTCCGTTTATCTCACTAATCCACGGTGTTGACAGCTTTAAATTGCTCTCCGCGATCAACAGGGAAGCAGAAAAGTTCAACAGAATTGTGCCCATATTGCTGGAGTTTCGTGTAGCAGATGAGGAAAGCAAATTCGGACTTTCGATCCAAGATGCCGAAGAACTGTTATCAGGTCCTGATATCGCGGCCATGAATAATATTTCTATCCGCGGAGTGATGGGAATGGCCACTTTTACAAACGACGCCAAAAAAATTGAATCCGATTTTAAAGAACTTCACACCATATTTTGTGTTCTAAGGGATAAATATTTCATAAACAAGGATCAGTTTTGTGAAATATCGATGGGAATGTCGGATGATTACCAGATCGCCATTTCCGAAGGAAGTACCATCGTAAGGATTGGCAGCAAAATATTTGGAACACGAATCAATGTATAATACGCATTGAAAATCAGGAATTTAATATTTATTCTAGTACTACTTGTGCCGCGATTGGCATGGGCTGACATAACTATCAACCCCAATCAGCCCGGGGGTGCGACCTATTGCAGTCAGCCTGTAATTTTGGCACCCGGTTTCACCATGGACGCATCCTTTGCCATCACCGGGATGAAAGTTTCGATCAGTCTGGGATATCACCCAGGGGAGGATGAACTGCTTTTGGCGGGAAATACAGGGCCTGTTACCGGTTACTGGTCTGATGCCCAGGGTTTCCTTACGCTTTCAGGGAGTTCAGACATCAATGAATACATTCTGGCCATGCGGAAGGTTCAGTATCGCAACAAATCGGCCTTACCCAGCCACGGAGTTCGCACGATCACTTTTTCACTGGATGATGCAGATTATCTTCCAGAGACAAAACATTTCTATAAATTCATCAATACCATGGGGATTTCTTGGATCACCTCAAAAGCAGAAGCTCAGTCGGCTGCTATGAGCTACCATGGTTTACAGGGATATCTGGCAACAATTACTTCGGAAGCTGAAAATGCCTTTATTAAGCTAAAGACCAAGGGTGTAGGCTGGATTGGTGCATCTGATCAAGCCTTGGAAGGAGAATGGAGATGGGTCACTGGACCCGAAGGTCTGGAGGATAGTGGACAGGGACGTCTTTTTTGGAAAGGTTCCGGATACCAGGCCAAATCGAATCCAGCTGTATATGGACCCGTAAATGGAAACTATCAAAATTGGAACAGGTATGATCAGGCTTTTTCATCCACCTTAGCCACTACTACCTGGGAACCCAATAATTCAGGTGGAAGTGAGAATTACGCACATATTACCTTTTTCCCAAGTAACCCAGCAGATTCGTACAAATGGAATGACCTGCCAAATGCCGGAGGTACCGGGGATTACATACCTGCAGGTTATCTGATTGAATATGGCGGTATGCCGGGAGATCCGGTAATTAACCTGACTGCAGATATCGCATTGCAGGTGAATTCAATCAGTTTCAGCGCCAATCGTATTTTCACGAAATGCCAGGGTGATCCGGTGCAATTAAACCAACAGGATATTTTGGCCTCCTATAAATGGAATCCAATGCAAGGATTGTCCAACCCGTTGATTTCGAATCCCTCAGCGACACCTGATGTTACAACAATTTATACCGTTGTTGCCACCAATGGATCCTGCAAGGATTCTGCCGGATTTACAGTGAATGTGAATCCCGGTCCAGTATCATTGCTTAAGAAGAGTGAAAATATTTGTGTCGGCAAAAGTGTGGTGCTGGATCCTGGTTTACATACATCCTACTTGTGGAATAGCGGTAGTACTTCAAGAACTGTTACAACCGGGATTGCAGGCAAATACCTGGTGAAACTGACCAGCAGTAATGGATGTCAGATTTCCGATTCCGTCGTGGTAACAATAGCTCCCTATCCGAAAATAGACCTTTCAGGATTGAATAAGCTGGTTTGCAGTTCAACTGATACCTATTTGAAAATCAATAAAGACAAGGGAGACTGGCTAATTACCAATTTGACAACCAATCAGAAATTCACCACTCCGGCCATTCAGGTTGCCGCATATGGAAATTTTCCATTTGCCTTGAAACTCACAGACAACTTTGGCTGCAGCACGGATACAACCGTGACGATTGGATTTCATGAATCAGCGGTTGTTCATCTTGGCAATGATACAACAATCTGTAATCCCAGGTCCCTCCTTCTCGATGCAGGAGCTGGGTTAACCTCCTACCAATGGTCAACAGGTGAAACGAGTCATCAGATTGAGGTTAAAAAGTATGGGAAATACAATGTTTTGGTCAGGAACAGCTTTGGATGCTTTACAAAGGATAGTATCAACGTATCGTTTACCAATAAGCCAAAATTGAATCTGAGCAGTTTGGATACCCTTACCTGTGGAAGCCGGTCGGCTACCGTCAATATCACCGCAGACAAGGGAGTCTGGCAGTTTAGAAGTTCAGATTCATCTGTCACCATCAAAGGTATGACTGTGAATGTGCCTGTTTTTGGTACCTATCCGTTTTCATTTGTATCAACAGACCAGTATGGTTGCTCCACGGATACCTCATTTTCCATTGGTTTTCACAAAATACCCAAAGTCAGTTTTACAATTGATGAATCGGTGTGTTATGGTTATAATTTAAAAGCCACCTATATCGGGGATGCCAACATACCTTATGCCCTTTTTACCTGGGTATTTGGAGGAGACACCATCAGCAACAACAAGGGACAAAATATTGAGAGCATACCGCTTGGTGATGGTCAGATCAAACGTGACCTTAAACTGACAGTCAATGATGCAGGATGTAGTGACAACAGTTCGATTAAGGATATCCGGGTTATCCCAACTTTGAGCATGACGGTAGAGAAACCTCTTCAATGCCTTCCCCTGGACTTTGATTTTAAGGGATTCAATACGGAAACAGGTGTGGTTTACGAGTGGGATTTCGGAGATGGAACCGGTTCGATACAAAAGGATGTGTTGCATAAATATGCGAAAGATGGTTATTACGATGTCTCCTTGACAGTGACCACAAACAAGGGATGCTTTAATACCATGGTAAAGAAAAAAATGGTATATGTTGCGCCGATCCCGACAGTCGGATTTTCAATTCCGGTTGTCAAGTGTCTGAATCCGGGCAAGGATACCCTCAATTACGCAGGATCAGCTGGCGCTGAAGATACCTTTCACTGGAATTTGAAGGGATTTGATCCGGTCGAGATGGTCCAGTCACCTGATACTACAGCCGGACCGTTTGTATTTGATCTGATCAATAAACCCAAAACCAGCTTGTCATTGCATGTGACCTCTCAATATGGTTGCCTGAGTGATACGGTCTCACTCGTGGTCAAAAGAAAACCTGTCTTTTCCTTTACCTCCTCCGTCAAGGACGGTTGTGCACCCTTGCCCATCAGTTTTAAGGCCAGTCCCGACGATCCTGTAGACCAGCTGAATTTCAAATGGGAATACGGAGATGGAGAAAAAGGCTCTGGAGAAAACGTTAGTCACAGTTACCTGATTCCCAACCTCGATCATGATATCGGGCTGAGCGCTGTTTCATCCATTACCGGATGCACTGACAGCCTGCTGAAGCCAAAATACATCGTCATTCATCCTGTTCCCAAAGCCGGGTTTGAAATGGATCATGACATCGTGT
Organism: uncultured Bacteroidia bacterium; assembly: GCA_903902325.1. Classification (GTDB taxonomy): domain Bacteria; phylum Bacteroidota; class Bacteroidia; order Bacteroidales; family Prolixibacteraceae; genus CAINVV01. The sequence continues at coordinate 14,749 of CAIUUO010000038.1, read as the reverse complement.
TCAATGATAATCCTAAAATTTCCTTTACGGATCATAGTGTCAACGCAGTCAATTACTCGTGGGATTTCGGAGACGGATTGCATTCCGGCGAAAAAGATGTTGTACATAGTTTTGATGGTGCAGGAGTGAGAAAAATTTTGCAAACGGTTTATAATCAGTTTGATTGTCAGGATACTACGTCGAAAAATATAACCATAGTTTTCAATCAACTGTACCCGCCTAATGCATTCTCTCCCAATTCCAGTGTTGTGGTGGACAAGATATTTAAACTATATACTTCCGGAATCGTGAATGAAGGTTACCATCTCACCATAATCAGCAGATGGAATGATGTCGTTTTTGAATGCAAAAATGAGATCAAAGGCTGGGACGGAAAGATGGAGAACGGAAGTTATGCACCCCCGGGAGCCTATATTTGGATTCTGGAATGCTTCGATATTATTGGCCGACCGCACAGGCAAACAGGTGCACTGACACTCGTTTATTGATCCGTTTTTTTCTTATCTTTTTGGCCGGATTATCCGGCACTTACTAAATGTTCAAATTCTTACTTACTATACTTTTACTAGTATCTCTCTCCGGAATACTTGATGCCCAAAGTACTTCGAATCCTTGCGTTAAATCAACGGAAGGGAAAGATTTTTGGTTTGGTTTCTTGGAGAGCAGGCACCAACAAGCAGGCCATTATCTGGAATTGACATTGACATCGACTTTCAGCTGCCAGTTCAAAATGTATATCGGGAAATCGACTGTTCCATACCTGGTTGGTGCGCTACAACCCAACACTCCATGGAGATACCAGCCACCCTGGTCACTGATTGAACCGCTTGGGTCGGAAACGATTGAACAAAAGGCGATTCATATCGAATCGGATCAGCCGATGAATATTTTCGCCATGAACTGGAGTCCGAATTCGGCAGATGCTGCTGTTATTTTTCCGGTAGAAGCAATCGGAAATGAATATTACGCAGTTTGCTATGAGCCTCATATCAACGAAGGTGCCGGTGGAGTACCTGGAAATGGAAAAAACAGTGAATTTGTTGTTGTTGCATCCGAGGATAACACACAGATAACCATTAATCCTACAAAGATTACAGACCAGTTGCGTCCGGCAAATGTTCCTTTCAGTATCACTCTGAGCAAGGGTGAACTCTACCAGGTCCAGTCGATGAATCATGCAAATCTGGCCGGACAAGGAGATCTTACAGGAAGCTACATCAAGAGTGACAAGCCCGTTGCCTTTTATTCAGGCTCCTGGTCAACAACCATTCCCGCATCCTCCACCTCAGCATATGACCACTTGTACGAACAGATTCCCCCTGTCCGTTCGTGGGGTCGAAAATTTGTGACGGTACCGCTGAAAGGCAGATCCGTCGATGCATTCAGGATACTCACCTCTGAGAATAAAACCAATATTCGTATTGGAACCAACACTCCAATTGTGCTGGACAAGGGAAATTTCTATGAATTTACACTCAACCAGGATCAGCCCACAGTTATAGAAAGCGACCATCCGATTTTACTGGCGCAATACATGGTTTCCAACAGCGTGGATAAGCCGGCCAACGCGGCAACCTGGGACGGAGATCCGCTCATGCTGATCGTTAGCCCGGTCGACCAAACCAGGGAGACTGTCACCTTTGTGGCCTACGATACACCAGAGATTGTCAGTAAATTTTTTGTAAATGTAGTGACCAGAATAGAGTACATGAGCAATATTCTGCTAGATAGCCAGCCCATTACCTTTACGGTTTTGCCTAATTCGGAATATGCATATGCACAGATTGCCATTGCCAAAGGAAACCACAATCTCGACAGCAATGTTCCCGGAAGGGGATTTATCGCCTATGTTTATGGGTACGGAGGAGTTGAATCGTATGGCTATGGCGTTGGATTTAATTTAAGCATCAAACTTGATTTGGGCGGAGACATTCATTTTTCGAAAGATACCTTGCTTCTCTGCAAGGGCCAGGCAAAAATTGTGGATGCAGGATCCCATTTTTCAAAATTTATCTGGAGTACAGGCGACACAACCCAAACAATCTTTGTGTCAAAAGCCGGATACACCAAGGTTACAGCTTCAACGTCAGAAGGATGCATATTGTCCGACAGTATTTATACCTATCTCAGCAATCCGGTCGTAAAACTTGGAAATGATACTACAATATGCAATCCCAAAACACTTAAACTGGATGCCGGTGCTGGTTATACCTCCTATCACTGGAATACCAAGGATTCTGTTCGCTCCATTACAATCACTAAAGCAGGGATTTACAGTGTCTTGTCTATGAATAAATACGATTGTCCTGCCGGAGATACACTGCTTGTCAATTTTACCAATAAACCGAAGATAAATCTGTTGGGCCTGGATAGCCTTGTTTGCGGCAGTAAAGTCTCAACTCTTAACATTACTGCAGACAAAGGCCAGTATCAGTTGAAAAGCATCAATCCTTTGGTAAGCGTTAAAGGATTGATGGCAACAGTTCCGCAATTCGGGACCTATCCTTTTACATTTACTGCAACTGACCAGTACACTTGTGCCTCCGATACAGTATTCACGATAGGTTTTCACGAAATACCGGTTCTGAACCTTGGAAGCGATACGACCATTTGTAATCCAAAGCATATTGTCCTTGATGCCGGCGCCGGAATGAAATCCTATCTCTGGTCTACAAAGGATACAATTCGGACAATTAATGTTAGGAACCAGGGCAGTTATGGCGTTTTGATCCGGAACAAATATGGTTGTTCGAACCAGGATAACATACAGGTGAATTTTGTGAATAACCCCAAAATGGATCTTAGCAGGCTTGATACTTTGTTTTGCGGTATAAAATCGGCTTTCGCAAATATTTCTGTCGACAAGGGGAAATACATACTTACAAGCATGGATCCTGCAGTAACCATCAGCGGATTATCCGTAAATGCAACGAAATTTGCCACATTCCCATTTAATTACAAGGTGACTGACCAGTTCTCTTGTGTGTCAGATACCAGTTTTACCATGGGATTCCATAAAATACCAACCGCGCAGATTTCTGTAGATGATACGACATGCTACGGTTATAACCTGAATGCCAGATATACGGGTGATGCTGACCTGACTCTGGCAAAATTCACATGGATCTTCGCGAAGGATACTGTATTCGAGGGAATTGGGAAGGATCAGATCCAGGTGAAGATTGGTTACGATAAAAACAAGCGCGATCTGTTTCTGAATGTGAACGAAAGAGGGTGTTCCAATCAGTCAAACATAAAAGAGATAAATGTCATTCCGGATTTGAATTTTACAGTCATAGACTCTTTGCTATGTCAGCCGGAAGATTTCAAATTTTCGGCAACAAATACCGAAAATGTAGTTGATTATGAGTGGAACTGGGGTGACGGAACCATTGAACATCTTTCGCAGACTGCTGCCCACCACTATGCAAAGGCTGGTTATTACAACGTGTCTGTAACAGCCACCACGGATAAAAAATGCATCAACACCATCAAAAAGGAAAATTTGGTTTACGCGGCTCCGATACCTACCATGGATTTTTCTATCAAGGAGAATACCTGTCTCGAACTGGGAGCTCAGTCCCTGTTTTATACCGGGTCTGCTGATGAAAAAGACCATTATAATTGGGATCTTTCTGAATTTCTGGCTCAGGAGGTGGTAAAAGTTCCCGGCGATACCAAAGGTCCACTCATATTTGATGTAAAATCTAAGCCTGCCGTGAACATCGCCTTGCAGGTAACGTCAAAATACGGTTGCATCAGCGACAAAAAAGCCTTGAGAATTCTTCATGTCCCTCGATTTTCACTCAGCATGCCAGATAGCTCCGGTTGTATTCCGTTTTACGCCAACCTGAAAGCAATCACGGGTGATCCTGTTGATCAGGTGAGTTACAAATGGAATTTTGGCGACGGAGAAAAGACTTCAGGAACGAACGTTACTCATACTTACCCCATTCCTGATAAGAAATATGACATCACCCTCTTTGCGGAATCCGTTACGACCGGATGCAAAGATACCCTGTTCAAACCCGGTTTGATCAAGGTACATCCCAGACCAAAAGCCGGTTTTGCTTTCGAAAACAAGATTTATACCAATGCAGATGCTGCAGTACAATTTGTCAATCAATCCGATGGCGCCGACCATTTTGTTTGGGATTTTGGGGACGGTAAACAGGCATTGACCAGTGATCCGGCGCATAAATACGATGTGGTAGGGCAGCGCAGGGTTTTGCTTCGGGCTATCAATGTTTTTGAATGTTCGGATACCATTTCGAATCTGGTATTGATTGCACTTCAACAAATTTATACGCCGAACGCAATTGCTCCCAATGCCGCCAATGTGATGGACAGGGAATTCCGGCTATATTCCAATGGTGTGAATGAAATGGATTATCATTTGACCATTATGAGCAGATGGGGTGATGTCGTTTTCGAATGCAGGAACGAGATCAGGGGCTGGGATGGGAAAATGAACAACGGATCCTTTGCTCCTGCCGGGAATTACATCTGGATTTTACACTTTGTTGATTTTTTGGGGAATCCGCATGAACAAAAAGGAATCGTAACTTTAATCTTTTAATTCATTTTTTTGTTATAATTTGTGTGCGAAAATCGGTTTTTCATATGAAAAGGTATGTTCTTATTTTGGCGGTCACGATGGTTGTCTTGGGCAGGCTTGCAGCCCAAAGCCCTACTAATACCTGTGTCAAATCGACTGAGGGAAGAGATTTCTGGTTTGGCTTCATGGAAAACAGGCCTGGACAGGGTTGTGGGCCAGTACCTGAAAATTATCTTGAAGTTACTGTAACTTCAAGATTCAATTGTCAATTCACAATATCGCTTGGAAACTCTTCTCCAGCTATTGTGAGTGATGTGTTGCAGCCAAATGTTCCAAAAAAATTCAGGATTGACAGGGCATCTGCTGAACCATTTGGATCTGAAACAATTGAAAAAAAATCCTTGCATCTTGTTTCTGATCAACCTCTTAACCTGTTTGCAATGAATTATGGGGTTAATTCGGCGGATGCCTCAGTGATTTTTCCCGTGGAAGCGCTTGGCAAAGAGTATTATGCCATCTGTTATGAGCCTCATGTTTTTTATCAGACTTTAATATGCGGAACTTTCCTAACTGGCAAAAACAGTGAATTTGTGGTGGTTGCGTCCGAAGATCAGACGCATGTGACCATTACACCGAGCAAAGTTACCGATAAGCTCAAACCTGCGGGAATTCCTTATACAATTGTCTTAAACAAAGGGGAACTGTACCAAGTTCAATCAATGAACCTGGAAAATTTACCCGGACAGGGGGATTTGACCGGTAGCCATATATTTAGTGATAAACCTATTGCTTTGTATTCAGGATCATGGGCAATAACCATTCCAAATACGGCAAGTTATGCCCTGGATCACATTTATGAACAGATCCCCCCTGTCAGTAACTGGGGAAGAAAATTTGTTGCAGTACCCTTTTTGTCAAGAGGAAAAGACACCTATCGTATTTTGTCCTCTGTTGATCACACAACCATCCAAATAGCCAATAAACCGCCCATTCCTCCTTTGGATAAGGGCCAGTTTTATGAATTTATGCTCAATTTCAATGAAGCTTCATTAATCAGTAGTGACCAACCTGTTCTTCTGGCTCAATACAGCAACTCGAACGATGTGGATCGACCACCTTCAATCCCGGCTGGTGGTCCCTGGGACGGTGATCCTTCCATGTTAATTGTTAATCCTGTCGACCAGACCCGTGAGGAGTCGACCTTCATCGCCTATGATACGCCCGAAATAACAAGTAAAATTTTTGTAAACATTGTCTCAAAGAATGACGCTGTAAACCAGATAATGCTGGACAATAATCCTATCGCATTTACCATTCTCCCTAATTCAGAGTACTCTTATGCACAGGTTCCAATAGCGGTAGGAAGCCACAACCTGAAAAGTACCGAGAAGGGTAAGGGTTTTATTGCATATGTTTATGGTTTCGGCGGAGTTGAGGGGTATGGGTACAGCACTGGTTTTAATATGAGTACCCAGATTGATCTTGGAGGAGATCTTCATTTCATCAAAGATACTATTCTGCTGTGCAACGGCGAGACTAAAATATTGGATGCAGGTTCACAGTTTTGGGCATACAATTGGAATACAGGAGAAACCACTCAGAAAATCAGTTTGAATCACCAGGGATTCTACAAAGTGACGGCCTCAACATCAGATGGATGCACAGTCAGTGACAGCGTCTTTGTTTTGGAAAGCAATCCGGTCATCAATTTAGGCAAAGATTCAACCTATTGTCAAAAGCCACCAATTCTATTGGATGCAGGCGCCGGATTCACCTCCTATAAATGGTCGACCAAAGAGATAACCCAAAAGAAATCGGTGAGCGCAAGTGGGGTATATGACGTGCTGGCAATGAATAAGTATGGCTGTCAAGCAAGGGACACAGTACGGATTGACTTTGCTTCTACTCCATCGGTGGAGTTCTCCATACAAAATAATCAATGTCTGAAATCGGGAACTCAAATTCTGAACTATACAGGTTCCGGGGATGAGTTGGATCATTACAACTGGGATTTGTCCGGTTTCCAGCCCGGAGAAGTGGTGACGAATCCCGGAAATACCAGAGGACCTTTGAAATTTGACCTCAAATCGAAGCCGAATACTTCACTCTCCTTACAGGTTGTCTCAAAATATGGCTGTGTAAGCGAGAAGAAGAATTTGCAATTACTTCGAAATCCGGCATTTTCGGTGTTTACCTCAGATAGTTTGGGTTGTGTACCATTTTCCCTTGATCTCAAAGCTGTCACTAACGATCCGGTTGATCAGGTTAGCTATAGCTGGGATTATGGCAATAGTGAAACCGGTACCGGCTCTCAAGTGTCATATACATATTCGTTGCCAAAAGAATCTTATGATATCAAGATTTTGGCAGTCTCCAAAACAACAGGATGCAGTGAAACCTTGGTCAAATCGCAATGGATCAGTGTATTTCCTACTCCAAAGGCGCTTTTTACCATTCAAAATGCCATGCAATGCATGACGGATGCTTTTTTATTCAGTGCTTATGATAACGGGGTAGGGGCAAAGTACAAATGGAATCTGGGAGATGGTACAAATGCAACAGGAAAAGATCTGCAGCACAAATATACTGCTACTGGTCATTACGATGTATCACTGAATGTGACTAGTAGTCATGGTTGCATCGATCAGTCTGTGACAGGACAGTCCGTTTATGCAGCGTCGGTGCCAACAATCAGCTTTTCACTTGATCCTGCAACTTGTCTGGAACCCGGCAATAACAACCTTAATTATGTGGGTACGGCAGCAGAAAAGGATCAATTTAAGTGGGATCTGTCCCAACTCGATTCCAGGGAAATTATTCAGGATCCCGGATCTACCTCCGGACCTTTGATATTTAACCTGCTCAACAAACCAATGGCATCCGTTTCGCTGCAGGTCGTTTCGCAATATGGATGTAAAACTGAAAACAAACAACTGACAATCAAAAGAAAACCTCAATTCTCTTTCGAAGCGGATCCAAGAATAGGTTGTCCTCCACTTAAGGTGAGTTTAAGCGCAAAAGCAGAAGACGGCATCGACAAGATAGATTATATTTGGGATTTTGGTGATGGGAAAACCTCGCCAGGTCAGGATGTATCACATAGCTACACAATCCCGGACAGGTATTTTGACCTGTCGCTGCAGGCACTTTCCAAAACCACCGGATGTTCCGGATCCATTGCGGAGAAAGGATATATCAGGGTTTATCCCAAACCTGAGGCAGGCTTCTCCTGGTCTCCGGCAGAGGTTTACAATGACCAGCCTGATGTATCTTTTATTGACCAGAGCAAAGATGCTGAAAGCTATAATTGGGATTTTGGCGACGGAAGCCATTCTGATCTGAAAGAACCTTCGCACAAATATGAAAATATGGGCATAATGAAAGTCATTCAAGCGGTTTATAATCAATATCAATGTGCGGATACATCGACCAGTGATCTGATAATTGGTCTCAGAAAATTGTACATACCCAATGCCTTTTCTCCGATGGCCGACAATATTGTGGACAGGGTATTCATTCCATATGCGAAAGGAGTGAATAAGGAAGGATACAGACTGAAAATTTTCAGCAGATGGAACGATGTTATTTTTGACAGCAAAAATGAATTGATAGGTTGGGATGGAAAATTGCAAAACGGATCAATGGCTCAGGCAGGCAATTACTTGTGGATAGTCGAGTTTGTTGATTTTGAAGGGAAAGCCCACAGGCAAAATGGCACCGTGATGCTTATCTATTGAACCATTCGACGACAGGCAAGATTTCCTTTCTTCAGCTAACGGCTAATAGCCAATGGCCGATAGCTTTTTTCCACGTTGATCTTCAAAATTTAGATAGTTGGAATTCTCATCGTATCATAGAAATACCTCTTCTTCAATTTTCGGTCAAAATAAAAGATCAGGGATATCTCATGTGATCCAAGTGTGTAGGTGGATAATTCGGATAAAATGTAATCAAAGCTGTATCCGAACTGAAAGAATTCGCTGGAATAACCAACCATCCCAATCACTGCGTCTGGTCGGGTCGAAAGATTGTTCCGGTACCAGGCACCGAAAGTGAGTGATTTTGTCACCATGTACATACCCAGATTAAATTGTTTGAAAGTTCCCTGTTGTTGATAAATGAGGTTGGGAGAGAGTGAATAACCCCTCGAAAATAGCGAATTGACAAAATCGTGGGTTTTTGCCCCGGCGTGAACCGTGAATTTCATGGGCAGGTTTCCCAGACCATCGCCTTCCATGATGGATTGATTGGGTTGCGTCAGGTGCCCCAGCGAAAACCCAAAGTAGATGTCTTTATGTTGGCCAACCATCCCGTAGGTGAAGTCAGGGACAATTTTTTGACCGCTTTCAACCGGAAAAGCATAACTACCGTTGATAGTACCATTTTCCTGATTGATCATTCCTGGGAAGATCAGATTGTCGGTGTTGAATTGTTTCAGAATGAAGCCGGCCTGGATAGCCATCGTGAAGAAAAACTCGTCATTTAACTTGAGGTGATAACAGTAGACGAATGAACTTTGGATTGTATTGATACTTCCGTTTACCTCCCTGTCGTAAAGGGCCTGAAAGCCAATGGCCCCGTTTAGGCCAAGTAAATATTGGTCGTACGAAAGATTATAGGTAACAAAGGTATTCCCTGAACTTGGCCACTGGTTACGGTAATTGGATACGAGTCTCGGGTAGGTGCTTGTCCCGGCAAAACCAGGGTTCAGGTAAAGCGGATTGGAGTAGAACTGCGAAAACTGCGGATCCTGTGCCCTTGAGACCATTGGTGAAAAAAGGCAAAAGCTAAATAAAAACCAAAGAACAACCAATCTCATTCTTTTTGAGAAGTGATGGAAAAAAGTATAAAATTCGAATTGAATTGTTTGTTTCATGATTTGTAATTCCGGCTAAAAATCAACCGGGTCCTGATCCAGTGGGATATTGGGAATAATATCCAGCAATCCCTTGAGCAGGTACTGTTTTCTCTCTTCGGCAATCGGGATACTTTTTTCGATTTTCTCGATCGCTAAAGTTTCTACGTCACCCTCAATTTTGCCATACATGTTTTCAATAACGGTAAAGGCTTCAAATGCAATTTGAAATTCCTGATCAATCACCAGGTGAACAAACCAGGGCAAGTATTTGCTGTAATCCAGGCCGTTTTGCCAGCATGATGCTACTAACCTTTCCAGAATATCCAGATCTTTTTCATTCTGCAATTCATGGATGAATTGATCTACAGAATTTTCGTGTTTCAAATCGGTGAAAAGTTGAAAGATTTTTTCCTTCACATCCCGTGACAGATTTTGATGAATAAATTCGATCAACGGGGTAATAAAGGTATCATCCCCGTGGTCTTTTATCTCATCCAAAGCATGATCAATCAGTTCCGGATTACCCGATTTAATGGCAGATTTTAAACGATTCAATTTATCCAGATTTTCCATTGATTGAGATTTTCCAAATTACTTGAGACAAAGTTAAAATTATTTGGATACGCTGATGACCTTGTTGTTTTTGAGGAAAATCCCGGTATAGGATTCAGAACATTCAGCCAATCCTTCGGGAGTGCCTTCAAACAACTTGAAGCCGCCTTTTTCTCCACCCTCCGGACCCAAGTCGATCACCCAGTCGGCTACTTTAATTACTTCAGGGTTGTGTTCGATCACAAGAATAGTATGTCCTCTCGAAATAAGTGAATTCATTGAATCGAGTAATTTTCGAATATCATGAAAATGAAGACCCGTTGTTGGTTCATCAAATATGAAAAGTGTGGCTCCTTCTTTTTCCTTAGCCAGGAAGGAGGCTAACTTGACACGTTGGCTCTCGCCGCCGGAAAGCGTACTCGAGGATTGTCCAAGATGAACATATCCCAAGCCAACATCCTGCAATGGCTGAAGTTTTTTTGCAATTTTTTTCCCCGAAGGTATTTCGTCAAAAAATCCGATTGCCTCATCCACAGTCATCTCCAGAAGTTCGTAAATATTTTTATTCCTGTAGTTTACGTCGAGAACATCTGTCTTGAAGCGTTTCCCTCCGCAACTTTCACAGGTAAGCAAAATGTCAGCCATGAATTGCATCTCAACTTTTATTTCTCCTTCCCCCTGGCAGGTTTCGCACCTTCCACCGTCTATGTTGAATGAAAAATGCGAAGGGGTAAAGCCGTTGATCTTAGCAGTGGGTTGTTCCGCATAAAGTTTCCTGATTTCGTCGTACACTTTCAAATAGGTGACAGGATTTGACCTGGACGACTTCCCGATAGGATTCTGATCCACGAATTCAATGGCCGTTATTCTGGTCAGATCACCTTCCAGACTGGTATGATCGCCTGTTTTTTCACCGTAGTCGCCATAGTATTTGGTCAATGCCGGAACCAGGATACGTTTTACCAGGGATGATTTTCCTGAACCACTTACACCTGTAACGACTGTTAGAACGTTGAGGGGAAACTTAACATCAAAACCTTTCAGATTATTCTCACGCGCACCCTTAATTTCAATGAAACTGTTCCACTTGCGGCGCCTCTCAGGCAGCGGGATCTTCTCTTCCCCCGTGAGGTATTTGGCCGTTTGACTCACAGGATTCAGCACAAGCTCTTCATGGGTGCCCTCAAATACGACCTCCCCCCCGTGCTGTCCGGCCAGGGGACCAATATCGATCAGGTAATCAGCAGCCCGCATGATCTCCTCGTCATGCTCCACGACAATGACACTGTTCCCAAGTTGTTGTAATTTCCGGAGTACCTTGATTAACCGACCTGTGTCCCTTGGGTGCAAACCGATGGAAGGTTCATCCAAAATATACATCGAACCCACCAGACTGCTACCAAGCGAAGTGGCCAGGTTGATCCGCTGGGATTCACCTCCCGACAAAGTGGATGAAAGCCGGTTTAGGGTCAAATAGCCGAGTCCTACGTCACACAAAAAATCTATTCGGCTTCCAATTTCAATCAGAAGCCGCTCTGCAATAGTCTGTTCGGATTCAGACAATGAAAGCTGCTGAAAAAATATTTTTAGTTCCGTAACCGGAAGGTTCACAAGTTCTGTGACAGATTTACCGAACACTTTTACGTAGGAGGCCTCTTTTTTCAATCTCGTTCCACTGCATTCAGGGCAGATCGTTTTGCCACGGTACCGCGACAACATGACCCTGTATTGAATCTTATAGGTTTGCTCTTCCAGTTGTTTGAAAAAGTCATTCAGCCCTTCGAAATGTTCATTTCCGGTCCAGAGAACTTTTTTTTGTTCAGGAGTAAGATCATAGAATGGCTTGTGTATCGGAAAACCGAATTTTGAAGCATTCTTCACAAGTTGATCTTTCCATTCTCCCATTTTTTCTCCTTTCCAGCAAACGATCGCATCACTGAATACGGAAAGGGATTTGTTGGGTATGACCAAGTCTTCATCGATGCCGATCGTTTTACCATAACCCTCGCAAACAGGACAGGCGCCAATCGGATTATTGAAACTGAAAAGATGAATCGACGGCTCTTCGAAAGTCAAACCATCAGCCTCAAATCGGTTGGAAAACTGTTTGGTTTCAATCCGATTAGCAATTTCCACCCGGGTAAGACAGACTCCTTTCCCCTCAAAAAAGGCAGTCTGAATTGAATCTGCCAATCTCGAAGAAAAATCTTCATCCTCAGTGACCGGAATCCTGTCTATGAGTACATTGATCTCTTTGGGAGATTTTTTAACCCTTTCAAGATCACTGATCTTTACAATCTCTCCGTCTAGTTCAAGTCTGGTAAATCCCTGCTGCAAAAGCAATTCTGCTTCCTTGATAAATGTCCTTTCATGGCTTATCTGCATCGGAGCCAGGACTGTCACCTTGGTCCCTTCCGGGAAAGCCCTCAAATAATTAACAGCGTCAACCACCTCATGTCTCTGAACTTCATTTCCTGAAACCGGAGAAAAGGTCCTGCCAATTCGGGCAAAAAGCAATTTGATGTAATCGTAAATTTCGGTAGATGTACCTACCGTTGATCTTGGGTTTCTGGTGTTTACTTTCTGCTCAATGGCGATGGCTGGTGGAATGCCTTTGATATAATCCACCTCAGGTTTGTCCATCCTGCCAAGGAACTGACGGGCATAGGAAGAAAGGGACTCAACATATCGCCTCTGGCCCTCTGCGTAGAGGGTATCAAATGCCAGTGAAGATTTTCCGGAACCCGAGAGCCCTGTTATCACAACCAGTTTATTTCTGGGAATCTTTATATCGATATCCTTAAGGTTGTGAACTTTGGCACCCTTGATTTCAATATATTGATTTTTAAGATTATCAGACATTTAACGTTTTTTTTGTTCGAAATTCAAGCTGGTAAATTTACAAATACTTTCTGTGAAAGCTGGAATATTAAAAGATTGTCAAATTTTAAGTATTTGAGGCCTGAAAATGAACAATTTCATTTTTTGTACCTTTATTTCGCAAAAAATAATAATCGACAATTTTTTGAAGATATGATAAAAAGCGCCTTACAAACAGAAAGGGCAAAGTATGCACCAAAAATGCCGAAAGCCTTGCACGGAAATGTGAAAATTGTTTACGGAAGTAACACTGAATCCGTTGCTGATCAGGAGGAAATCAAAAAAATATTTCCACATACCTATGGATTGCCGCTTGTAACATTCGCGGAAGGCGGTGATGGAGAAATTCTGCCGGTAATGAATGTTGGTGTAATTTTATCAGGAGGACAAGCCCCGGGCGGACACAATGTAATTTCCGGTTTGTTTGACGGCTTGAAAAAGCTCAATTCAGAGAATAAATTATTCGGTTTTCTGGGTGGACCGGGCGGACTGGTTTCACACCAATACGTAGAGCTTACTGCTGCTATTGTTGAGGAATACAGAAATACAGGTGGTTTTGACATCATTGGTTCAGGCCGCGAAAAACTTGAAAGTACTGATCAGTTCGATAAAGGGTTGGATGTTTGCAGAAATCTGAATATCAAGGCTGTGATTGTGATAGGGGGAGATGATTCAAATACAAATGCGTGTATTATAGCCGAGTATTACCTTCATAAAGGAAGCGATATACAGGTCATCGGATGTCCCAAAACAATCGATGGTGACCTGAAAAATGAAATGATTGAAACCTCCTTTGGGTTTGACACTGCCTGCAAAGTATATTGCGAACTGATTGGAAATATCATGCGTGATGCCAATTCTGCAAAAAAATACTGGCATTTCATCAAACTGATGGGACGCTCCGCATCCCATATCGGACTAGAATGCGCACTTCAGACACAACCCAATGTTTGTCTGATTTCGGAAGAAATTGCAGAGAATGAACAGACCCTGCAACAAATCGTTGATGACCTGGTGAATGTAATATCCAACAGGGCAGCAAAAGGCGAGAATTTCGGAGTCGCACTGATCCCGGAAGGTCTGATTGAATTTATACCCGAAATGAAGGTGCTGATCTCCGAATTGAACGATCTTCTTGCAGAAGGCCATGCAACAGCGGATGCATTCAATGCACAGGTTACAGATGATGAGAAAAGGGATTATGTCATACAACATTTGGCCGACGAATCATCAAGGGTGTTCAGATCTTTGCCAAAAGGAATAGCCAAGCAACTTACGCTGGACCGCGACCCTCATGGTAATGTACAGGTATCCCGCATTGAGACCGAAAGATTACTGATTGAAATGGTAGAAAAACGTCTTTCCGTGCTGAAAAGACAAGGTGAAGCAAAAGTAAAATTCTCGGCACAAAATCATTTTTTTGGGTACGAAGGAAGATGTGCTGCACCATCCAATTTTGATGCAGATTATTGCTATTCACTCGGTCGAACTGCAGCATTGTTGGTTGCAAACGGAAAAACAGGGTATATGGCTTCGGTACGGAACACCACTGCACCATCAGATCAGTGGATCGCAGCAGGTGTACCATTTACCATGATGATGAACATGGAAAAACGCCATGGTTCATTGAAACCCGTTATCCAAAAAGCGTTGGTGCGCCTGGATGATGCTCCTTTCAAAGCTTTCGCGGCAAAGCGGAACGACTGGGCAATTCAAACTGCATATGTCTATCCCGGTCCGATTCAATATTGGGGTCCTTCATCTGTTTGTGACGCCACAACAAAAACACTTCAGTTGGAACAAGGAAAATATGCATAATCGGAAACAACTAAGCAAGATAAGCTTCTGCCAGCCGGCAGAAGCTTATTGAAGATTGAAGAAGACTTATTGACTTCTTCAAT
>CAIUUO010000037.1 GCA_903902325.1 uncultured Bacteroidia bacterium | reverse complement strand
CTTGATAATACGATTGTGATATTTACTTCTGATAATGGACCTTCAGGAGTTGCCGCTACTCCGTTGCATGGAGGGAAAGGCAGTACATGGGAAGGTGGCTCCAGGGAACCACTTATCGTTCGCTGGCCTGAGCGAATCCCTGCTGGAAGCGTTTGTCAGGAAATGGCTACAATGATGGACTTTCTTCCTACATTAGCCGTGATTACCGGCGCACATATCCCTGCTGACCGTATTATTGATGGGCATAATATTTTACCGCTCTTAACTGATAAAAGTACAAAATCCCCCTATTCGTTCCTCTGTTATTATGGACGCGATGGTCAACTAGCCGCGATAAGAAAAGGGAAATGGAAACTTCACTTGCTTGAACCGAGTGAAAAATGGGCTGGAAAACAACCTGCTAAAGAATCTTTGCTGGATACCCGACCATCAACTCCACTTCCGTGGCTTTATGATCTTTCATCTGATATTGGTGAGACCAAAAATGTTGCTGAGTCAAATCCTCAGATAGTTAAAAAATTGTATAAACAAGCTATATCGTTTGATTCTACTTTAACAAAAGAAATAAGACCTTCATATTCAAATGAAACGACAAAATGATAAACAAATTACTTTTGACATTTCCTACCTTCTTGTGTAGCCTCACATTGACGAGCGCCCCTGCAGTTTTGAAGAGTGAGAAACCCAATGTCCTTTTTATATTAGCTGATGATCTCGGTTATGGCGATCTTTCATGCCAGGGAGGAAAAGATATTCATACACCGAATATTGATCAGCTTTTCAATAATGGTGTGCGGCTTTCCAATTTTTATGCTAGCTGCACAGTTTGTTCTCCCACCAGGGCCAGCCTGATGACAGGCCGTTATGCCGACATGGTCGGAGTACCTGGTCTAGTTCGAGGTAATAAGGCAGATAACTGGGGATACCTTCTACCATCTGCCATAACACTAGCAGAGGTGCTAAAAAAAGCCGGATACCAAACGGCAATTATTGGCAAATGGAATTTAGGTTTAGAGACACCTAATCTGCCAAATGAGCGAGGATTCGATTTCTTTCATGGATTTCTGAGCGATATGATGGATGATTATTATACCCATTTACGTGAAGGAGTCAATTATATGCGCATGAACGGACGTGAAATCTCTCCGAAAGGGCATGCTACAAATATTTTTTCAGATTGGGCAATAGATTATATAAGTGAAAAAGCGAATGAGAAGGAACCTTTCTTCTTGTATCTGGCATATAATGCACCGCATTTTCCCATTCAACCCCCTGAAGAATGGCTGGAGAAGGTAAAGAAAAGAGAAGGTAATATTGATGAAAAACGAGCAAGGAATGTCGCTCTTATAGAACACCTGGATGAAAATGTCGGAAGAGTCGTCGACGCCTTAAAAGAAACGGGCCAATTTGATAAAACTGTAATCATATTTTCTTCAGATAATGGTGGTTATCTGCCTGTTGGGGCATCTAATGGAGATCTCAGAGGGGGAAAACAAGATTTTTATGAAGGGGGAATAAAGGTCCCAACCTGTATAGTCTGGAATGGAACACTAAAAAAAGGAGTTCATGACAAACTTGCGTTAACTATGGACTTTTTTCCGACGATTTGTTCTATTGCCGGAATAAAAGTAAAACACACAATAGACGGGATCGATTTGATGCCGGGTATTCTTGGAAAAAGTACCGGAGAGGAAGATAACAGGATGGTTTTTTTCATGAGAAGAGAAGGAGGTAATTATGGAGGTTTGTGCTATTACGCCGTGCGTAAGGGAGAATTTAAGTTGTTGCAAAATACACCTTTCGAGAATTATCAACTCTTCAATATAGTGGCTGATCCGTTGGAAAAGAATCCACTGGATATAAGCCTACCACAATTTAAAGAATTAAAGTCAGCATTATCCCAGCACATAAGATTAGCCGGAGCAATTCCCTGGGAAAAATCTGGAACCAATTAAAAAATCGTTATAAATTTCTTAATATGAAAAACACACGTAAGAGTGTTATGCTAATATCCAGCCTATTGTCAGCTGGTATTGCAAACCATCAAAATACCTTTGCAGCAGAAAACGTTAAAACATCTAAACCCAATTTTATTATTATTCTTGCCGATGACATGGGATATGGAGATGTAGGTGTCTTTGGCCATCCAACTATCAGAACACCCAATCTTGACAAGATGGCATCTGAAGGTCAAAAATGGACCAGTTTTTATGTGGCAGCTCCAGTATGTACTCCTTCCAGGGCAGGATTATTAACGGGGCGACTTCCGATAAGGACTGGAATGTGTAGTGAAAAACGAAGGGTCTTATTTCCTAATTCAAATGGAGGTCTGCCTGAAAAAGAGATTACAATTGCCTCTGCCTTGAAAACGGCAGGATATTCAACTGCATGTATCGGGAAATGGCATCTGGGACATTTGCCACAATTTGCACCCAATGCACATGGGTTTGACTACTATTATGGAATTCCGTACAGCAATGATATGGATGTCAAAGAAACCAATAATTATGTATCCTATGTGACCAGTCCGAAGATTGATTATTTCAATGTTCCTTTGATGAGAAATTCGGAGATAATTGAGAGACCGGCTGATCAGACTACAATCACAAAAAGATACACGCAGGAAGCCACGAACTTTATCAAACATAATAAGGATAAACCTTTCTTTCTTTATCTAGCACATTCCATGCCCCATGTCCCCTTGTTCAGATCCAAAGAATTTGAAAATATAAGCCTCAGGGGTATTTATGGTGACGTAATTGAAGAATTAGACTGGAGCGTTGGAGAGATTTTAACCGCATTAAAGCAAAATGGCCTTGAAAAGAACACATTTGTAATTTTCACGTCTGACAACGGTCCCTGGACACTCTTTCAGGACCAAGGAGGAAGTGCTGGTTTACTTTCAGGAGGTAAAGGAGGAACTTATGAGGGCGGGATGAGGGAACCTACTATTATCAGATGGCCTGGTACTCTTAAGCCGGGAGTTATCATGGACATGGCTACGACAATGGATTTGTTACCTACATTTAGTAAACTAGCCAATATCAGTCTTCCCAATGACAGGATTTATGATGGTTATGATATCACACCTGTTTTATTCGGTACAGGTAAAGATCCGCGTGATATCGTATATTATTATCGTGATGTGGAGATATTCGCCATAAGAAAAGGAGTTTATAAGGCACATTTCAGGACACAACCGGAATATGGTAGTGAGGTTGTCACAGTTCAGGATCCTCCATTGCTTTTTAATCTAAATATTGATCCCTCAGAGAGGCATAATGTTGCAGATAAACATCCCGAGATCATAGCAGAAATGAAAAAAATACTTGAAAAGCATCAGGCGAGTGTAGTCCCTGTAGAAAATCAACTTGAAAAGTAATTATGAAGTCCCGGATTTTGATAATCTTTGTTTGAATTAACTTATTACAAATATGAGAACTAAAGGATTTGGAAGATTTTTTGCTGTTGTTTTATTATTGACAATATTTGCGGGGATTTCACTTTTGCCTTATGCAACCAAAGGCGCAAATAAACCGGAAGATCAAAAAATTCAGGATATTATTTCTAGAATGACGCTTGAACGGAAAGCGCGTCTGGTTGTTGGGACAGGTATGTTTTTTGACCTGCCTGATTCAATCAAGGCCAAGATGCCTCCGGGATTTGGCGGTCCGGCAGATCCGAATGACAAAGAATATTCCGGCAAGGTGGATCAGTTGCGGAAATATCTTCCCGGGGCAGCCGGTTTTTCATTTGAATATTCTGCATTGGGCATTACTTCGCAGGTACTGACCGACGGTCCTGCTGGCTTGCGCATCCAGGCAAAGCGCAAAGGTGAATCGAAGACCTATTATTGCACGGCATTCCCAATTGCCACTGTTCTTGCATCCACCTGGGACACGGAACTTGTCAAAAGGGTTGGAAAAGCCATGGGAAATGAGGTAAAGGAATACGGTTCAGACATATTGCTGGGCCCTGCCCTGAATATTCAGCGCGATCCCTTGTGCGGCCGCAATTTTGAATACTATTCTGAAGATCCCCTGATTGCAGGTAAAATGGCAGCTGCCATGGTCAGTGGCATCCAGTCGAATGGAGTTGGAACCTCTGTCAAACATTTTGCTGCCAACAACTCCGAAACCAACCGTATGTCGGTTAATACCATTGTGAGTGAACGTGCGCTGCGTGAAATCTACCTGAAGGGATTTGAAATCGTAGTGAAGGAAGCCCAACCCTGGACGGTCATGTCGTCCTACAACAAGATCAATGGCGTTTATACTTCCGAAAGCCTTGATTTGCTGACGAATATACTTCGGAACGACTGGGGCTTCGAAGGATATGTGATGACCGACTGGGGTGGAGGAATGGATGCCGTGGCCCAGATGAAAGCCGGTAACGACATGCTGCAGCCGGGCCAGCCAAAGCAATTCAAGGATATTGTTGCTGCGGTTAAAGATGGCAAAATGGACGAAAAAGTCCTTGATCTGAACATTTCAAGGATACTTTCCATTATGTTCAAAACACCGCGCTACAACCAATATCATTTTACGAGTACTCCCGATTTACCTGCCCATGCAGCAGTGACCCGGCAAGCCGCAAGCGATGGTATGGTTTTGCTGAAGAACAACAATAATGCCCTTCCTATTGGTGTTAGTGTTAAAACAGTGGCTGCTTTCGGAAATACATCTTACGAATTTATAGCGGGGGGGACAGGCAGTGGTGCCGTTAACAAGGCGTATACAATTTCGCTGACTGACGGACTCAAAAACGGAGGGTATCAGATCAACGAGGATTTACAGGCAATGTACAAAAAGTACGTTGCGGATGTAAGGGCAAAAGCCCCGCCTTCCAAAAATCCGTTTGCTGCCATGCTTGGCGGGCTTGATCCTGTCTCAGAAATGGCTGTATCGCCTGATCTTGCCGCAAAACTGGCCGATAAGAATGATATCGGATTGATTACCCTTGGCCGCAATGCCGGTGAAGGGTATGACCGTACAGCCACTGAAGGCGATTTCTATCTTACTGCCACCGAAAAAGAGATGATCAGGAATGTCTCTGATGCTTTCCATGCCAAAGCTAAAAAAGTGATTGTCATATTGAATGTTGCGGGAGTGATCGAAACCGCAAGTTGGCGTGACATGCCCGATGCAATCTTACTGGCCTGGCAGCCCGGTCAGGAAGGCGGAAATTCGGTTGTTGATGTACTGAGCGGAAAAGTAAATCCTTCCGGGAAACTTGCAGTCACGTTTCCAATATCCTACAAGGATACTCCCACGGCAAAGAATTTTCCGGGAGTGGCAGAAAAATCTGAGGTAGTTGACAAATCAGCCGACATGTCAGGATTTTCATTTATGCGCCGCGTACCCTGGGAGGTGGTGTATGAAGAGGATATTTACGTGGGCTATCGTTATTACAATACCTTTAAAGTTCCGGTTGCCTATGAATTCGGGTACGGACTGTCCTACACGGATTTCGAATTTAGCAAGCTTAACCTTAGCACGAAAGATTTTAAGGGGGAAATTGCAGCATCCGTTTCCGTGAAGAACACCGGGAAAGTTGCAGGGCGCGAAGTCGTGCAGGTCTACATCAGTTCGCCTTCCGGGAAATTGAAGAAACCAGTGGAAACGCTGGCTGCTTTCAGCAAAACGAAACTATTGAAACCAGGCGAGTCAGAGATGCTTACCTTCAAGATTGAGACCAAAGATTTTGCATCCTTTGACGAGGCATCCTCATCCTGGATTGCTGAAGCAGGCGATTACGGCGTGAAAATTGGATCCTCTTCACTGTCAATCAAACAAACCGGGACTTTCAAAATAGCCAAAGAGTTATCGGCAGGCAAAGTTTCCAAATCACTTGTTCCAACAAGGTTGATCAACAAACTTGCCGCAAAATAATTCATTCACAAGGGATGTTGGAAATAATTTGACCCAAAGGCTTTCAACCGCCAAAGGCACTAAGGTGGATCAAAGGAATGCAAAGTTAATCGTCGTGTGATGAAACTTTGCGTTCCTTACTATTGCTTTGCAGCAGATTGACTTTTCAGGTTACAAGTTAAAGGTTTCGGGCAATTACGATTGAAGCGTTCCTCCCTTTAGCCTTTAGCCTTTATCCTTTATCCTTTATCCTTTAGCCTTTGATCGGGTTTAAGTCGGGGTATCCATCTTGGTACCTTCCTTTTGTAATCAATGTATTCCTTGCCAAACCTCTTCTCCAGGTTGGGTTCTTCGAAAACCAGGAAAAACAGGTTGTTGATCAGGAAAAAGAGGATCATCCAGTAGAAAATCTTCAAGGATAGCACTGCTATGGACTCACCCAGCAAAATGATTGTTACACCTGAAATCATCGGATTTCTGACATACCTGTAGACTCCTGTCACGATCAGTTTCCCGGTAGGAAACCAGGGTGCAAGGGTCCCTTTCCCAATTGTAATGAAATTGTATATCGTCAGGCACAAGAGGATTGCCCCTGCCAGCATGATCAAAACTCCCGTGACAAATGCAGGGATGATTTTGATGGCCATATCCTTCTCGATGGCTGCTGGTACCAGGATCAGAACTGTAAAAGGCAGGATGAGCGAGGAGATTTGCTTGAGGAGGTAGTTGGGGTTCATGTTTTGCTTTTGTTGCAAGTTACAGGTTGCAGTATGTCGTTCCGACATTTCCGACATTTCCGTCTATCTGTCATCTCCGTCATCTCCGTCCTTCTTTCCCCGTTTCTCAGTTTTCCCGTTTCGAATTATTAGAAGTCATTAGGATCGAAGCGCTCTTAACTTTTTCCTTTAGCCTTTATCCTTTAGCCTTTTCCCTTTATCCTTTTCTCGGTATGGTCTGTTTCTTGCTTGCGGCCATCTCCACTGCAAACCCATCATATCCCAATATCTTGATCCTTTCAATGCAGGCCGCCCTGTCTGAATTGAACACAAAGCCAAAAGCCTTGGAGATAAATGAGTTGTACTTTTTGCAATCTTTGAGTGAAATGGAAGTGCAGTCGGCACAACTCTGGAAATTGTTTTCCATTCCGCAGGTTCTGACCTTGCACCAGGTTGCCTTCACATTTTCCTTGCAACCCGGGCATTTCCCCGAAACGTAGGAACGGCAGGCACCGCAGTATAAACCGCAATATGCGATGAGGTTCTTGTCGGCAATGATCTCTTTCGTGTTGGTTGTTTTCATAAGACAATATTTAATTGCGAAATCCTTCGTGTCCCTTGAGCCGACCTTCGTGTCCTTTGTGGTTAGATTTTAAAACTTAACCACAAAGGTCACAAAGCCGAATTGCGGTATAATTTTAATATATTTTCTTGATATCCAGAACTTTAAAATTTTTACCGAAAAGTATCTTTGTTTCCAGATAATCAAGGATCTGTTTCTTTCCGGTGATTTTTATTTCATCCTTTTCGATGGATATCGAGACTCCCCCTTTGTAATAATGCATGAATCTTTTCCAATTGGTCTTGTAGTCGAGCGCAATGCATTGGTCCTCCCTTCCTGTTTCCACATAACCAAAGTGATCCAGCATATCAGCAAGCTTTTGCTGGAGAGGCAGTGGATCTGGAATGCCCTTCAAGGTCAATGATCCGTTCCTGTTGGTCAGTGGCTGCATGATTCCTGTCAGCAATGGGACAAAAAGGAGGATGATCCATGATTTTTGGAAGGTGGCGATGAAGGAAAGCTTTAAAATCAGCGGGAACAGCAACAAAACCGAACCATTCAAAAGGATCAGCATCATGAGGGCATAAAAGACCATTTCCATGATGGAAGGCGCGAATAATTTTTTCTCTATGGTTACCATACTGCCGGGAGTTTTATTGTTTGAAAGTTCAGTTCTTAGTGTCATTCTTCTTAGTCAACGACAAATTTAATTATTGATTGTAATTTTTCATTTTTCATTTTAAGCTATCGCTTTTCCTGAATGTACTAACGAATAAACGATAACTTAATCAATCACCTCCAGTCGCCTCAATATCTTTCTTGTGATTTCCTTTCTGCAGTTTCCGAACCCTGGGTTTGGCACACTCAGGTCCTTGCTGATCCTGGTGGCAAAGAACCAGACATTGTCCTTTCTTTCCACATATCCGACCCACCAGCCGGAGTCTGTGTGATTTTCCCTGGTCCATCCTGTTTTTGAGCGGATGGTGTAGTTTTCATTTTGTTCCGTCACCATGACATGTTTCAGGATATCCAGATTTCTTTTGGAAAAGGGAAGCTTTCCCTCATAAATTTTTATCATTAATTCCACTTGGTTGCGGGGGGAAATCGCCAGATTGCCCAGGTTCCAGAAATCGGGATTTTCTTCTGAAAGATCCGCGTTCCCGTACCGGCAAAGGGTCAGGTAGTGCTTGTATCGTTCCCTGCCAATTTTTTTGGCCAGATCCAGAAATACCCAGACGGCCGATACCTCGAAGGCCTCCCTGACGGTCATATCCCTGTATATTTCGGGTCTGTATCCATATCTCGTGGTATCCGTGGATCCCGGCCATTTGATGACCTCATTCTCATCCTTGATTACACCGGTTTCCAGGGCGATCAGAAGGTTGATGATTTTAAACGTTGAGGCTGGCAAACTTGCCTTATCCGCATCTGCAGGATTGCTGAAAATCCACTTCTGTTGCTTGTAATCGTAAATCGTGGTACTTCCCGCCAGACCACAATCCTTGAACGGCTTGACCAAATCAAGTTGTGCGATGGCAGGCAATATATTGAAAATTAAGCAAATGAATATTACGAAACGCATTAGCTATTAATTACAAATTACAAATTACAAATGAAATCCATCCTTAGGGATCTTTGTGTAACCCTTCGTGACCTTTGTGGTTAAATCTTAAAACTTTACCACAAAGGACTCAAAGTAAAAACTCAAAGAGCACAATGTAGGTTGTTCTTATTTCAGAGCACTACACTTTCAGAGTAGGAATGAATTTTGGAGCCCTTCTGTTTTTGGAGATTTGTTCGTAAGCGTAACCTAAGGATATGATGGCAGGCTCCTGGAAGGCTTGGGCAAAAAATGAGAGTCCGATTGGCAACTCGCTGACAAATCCCATGGGAACCGTGATGCAAGGATATCCGGCTATTGCAGCGGGAGTATAGGCGCCGTATCCGGTCCAGAAATCCCCGTTGATGACATCGTTGCACCAGGCTGTTCCGGTAGCAGGTCCGCACAAAACATCCAGTTTTTGTGCAACAAACAGTTGATCAATGAAAATTTTCAATTTGTTCAGTTGCTGAACGGCTGCGATATATTCCTTCGAGTTGAGGTCTCCCTTTAATTCTGACCCCTCAAGGATCTCCTGCTTGAACCAGGGCATGGCCGACGCCTCATTCCGGCTGTTGAACTGAATAACATCCTTCAGTGATTTCATCCTACCGTTGGCGGCAGCGAGATATTTGTTCAATCCATCCTTGAATTCAAACTCCATCATCTCAAATTCAGCCTTCCCGAATTCGGCGGTTTTGGCCATAAACTCTACCTCCACAATGGTTGCACCGGCCTTCTCCATCTGGGATAAGGCCTGTTTCAGGATTTGGTCGATTCCTTCATGGAGTTTGAGAAATGACTTTTCAACCCCGATCCTCTTTCCTTTCAATCCATTGGCATCCAGATATCTGGTATAATCTGTGATCTGATCCTTGTTGACAGCCATCGCCTCATCTGAAGGATCGTTTCCTGTCATCGCATTCAGCATGATGACCGCATCCGTCACCGTACGGGCGAGCGGCCCCGCCGTATCCTGTGATTTGGAGATGGGGATGATACCCGAACGGCTCACCAATCCGATGGTGGGTTTGATGCCTGTCAGGCCGTTCATCGATGCAGGACAGGCGATAGAACCGTCAGTCTCTGTTCCGACTGCTACAGCACATAGATTTGCTGATACAGCAACTGCTGAGCCTGAACTGGAACCGCAGGGCGAGCGATCGAGCAGATAGGGATTCCTGGTTTGTCCACCACGGCTGCTCCAACCGCTGGTTGATCTGGTGGACCTGAAATTGGCCCATTCACTGAGGTTCGTCTTGCCCAGCAGGACGGCACCGGCCTCCCTGAGTCTTTTCAGTATAAATGCATCTTCTTTCACAATGTTGCCGGCGAGTGCGAGGGAGCCCGCAGTGGTCTGCATCTTGTCGCCGCTGTTGATGTTGTCCTTGATCAGGATCGGAATTCCGTGCAGCGGTCCGCGCAATTTACCAGCCATGCGCTCCTGGTCCATCTGTTCGGCCATGGTGAGCGCATCCGGATTGATTTCAATCACTGCATTCAAAAGCGGTCCTGCTTTGTCCAGTTCCCCGATCCGTTTTAGGTAGATTTTGGTAAGCGCGACATAGGTGAGCTTCCCGGATTTAACAGTTTCCTGGAGTTCGGCGATGGTTAATTCATCGAGGTTTTCCTTCGATTTGTTTTCAGTGGTACCAGGTTGCGGAGTAAGATTACATGATATCAAAGGCAAGGTGGACAATGAAATTCCGGCCAAAACGCTGTTGGTTAGGAAGAGTCTTCTTTTCATGTTAATTTTTTAACCACAATAGGCACATAGGTCACAATAGGTTCTACTGTGACCTATGTGCCTATTGTGGTGAATTTGATTATTTATTGTTGATTGTTTTTATTGTCAAGCGCAACGATTTTATATTTTTTTTGATAATCCGGATCAATCTCCACTCCGGAACCCGGCCCTGTCGGAACTTTGATCACACCATTGTTGATGAGAAGCGAGGAAGTTTTGCATTCGATCGGTATCTTATTGTTTCCCTTGAATTCATGGTAGGGACCTGCATTAGGCAGTGTGGCAACAAAATGCATCATGTACATGTATCCCATTCCGTCGGATATGTGCGGTGTGATGGGTTTACCGAAAGCCGCAGCCATCCGTGCCACCCTTGTCGAGCGGATCATGCCACCGAAGTAATAAAGGTCCGGTTGCACGATTTGCAGGGCATCGTTGGCAATCAGCCAGCGGAAATTGTGCATGCTTGCTTCCTGCTCGCCGCCGGCAATCGGGATTGTCAGCGCATCTGCCACCTGCTTGGTCTCTTCATACCAGTCGAAGGGTACCGGCTCTTCATAATGTTCGTACTTGTATTCCTGCAGCAACTTTCCGATACGGATCGCTTCCCTGGCATCGTACGAGCCATTGGAATCGGCATACAGGTGCATTTCGTCCCCGAATATCTTGCGCACCATCGGAATCAGTTTAACGGACCTGTCTGGCGGAAACTCGGGATGACTCATGCGTCCGCCCACCTTGAATTTCAATGCCTTGGTTTTTGAAGCTGCCAACTCCTGCTGGAGATGTTTCAGTACCTCCTCACCGGTAATGTCGCGTTCGCTGTTGGCCTGGTAAAAGGCGATTTCCGAATGGTGGATATCTCCGATCAGCTCTCCCATTGATTTTCCTGCGATTTTACCCAGCATGTCGAGGATGGCAAATTCGATGGTGGCCATAGGCACCCAAAGTGCATAACTCTGGAATTTGTAATTGCTCTGGTACACGTAGGCCTCTTCGAGCAACGATTCAAGGTCGCGGGCATCCTTCCCGATAAAAAATGGCTGCAATCTATTGAGGAATACCGGATAAAAGGTCTTCATCGGACCGTCGTTGGCAAACGACCATCCCTCGGCACCCTCCTTGGAGCGCACATGGCAGAGAAAGCTGTCCTTGTACCGAAGTAA
Organism: uncultured Bacteroidia bacterium; assembly: GCA_903902325.1. GTDB lineage: Bacteria > Bacteroidota > Bacteroidia > Bacteroidales > Prolixibacteraceae > CAINVV01. The sequence goes on along the minus strand of CAIUUO010000037.1, from coordinate 30,293 downwards.
TTCAAGTGTCTCGATGATGACTGGTGTGGTGAACAGCGCCTTTTTCAAAACCTCCTTTTTCAGGATTTCGTCGAGCCTGGCATAGACCGTCTCCACATTGGTTTCAGTTTTTGAAGCAAAGGCTGAAGCAGGAATGGTTGCTGCCAGACCGCCTGTGAGGGAAGTGGCGAGGAATTTACGACGGGAAGTAGACATATCGTCCTGATTAAATGACAGTGAACATTTGGATTTATCTCAACCAAATTTAATGCAAATAATCATCAATTTCCTGACTGCGGGAATTATTGTTTGTAGGTTTTGTAAATGTTTTTTGGAACATTAGGCCAACGCCTTTTTCCCTACCCATGTCGTGGCAAAAGTGGCAAAAGCTACTACGGAAATTGAACTGACTGGCATCAGTATGGCTGCCACAACAGGTGAGAGGTGTCCCGATAGGGCATACGACAAACCAGCGATGTTGTAAAGGAAGGAGATGGTAAAACTGATCCGGACGATCCCGAGCGATTGGCGGGCAAAACGGATAAACCGGTAGAGATGTCCGAGCCGGGAGGCCTCCACGATGGCATCGCCGGCAGGGGAGAAGTGGTAGATGTCGTCGGCGATGGAGAGGGCCACTTCACTTTGCAGGAAGGCGCCGGCATCATTCAGTCCGTCACCTGTCATCAGTACTTTTTTGCCCTGTAGCTGTAGCGAACGTATGAAATCCATTTTCTGCTGGGCCTGCTGGTTGAAGAACATCTTATCGGGTTCGAAATACCTGGTCAGCCGCTCCCGTTCCGCATCGTTGTCGCCCGAGAGCAGGTAGATATCGAAATGGCCCTTCAACTCATGCATCAGGCTATCGAAACCTTCGCGGTACTGGTTTTCGATGGTGAAATAACCCTTGACCTGTTCATTGACAGAAAGATAAACCCTGGAGCTAAGATTGGTGGTTTCTACCGCTGTTCCTGTAACGTACTCCATGGATCCCATCCTGCATGGCAGGTTGTTGACTTTGCCAAATATTCCCCGTCCCGGAATTTCGACAAAACCTACCGTGGCCATGGGTTCCGAATCCTGGTAAGACCTGGCGATGGCGTTGCTCAGCGGGTGGGTAGACTGGCGGGAGAGGGAGTACACCATCCTGATTTCATCCTCCGTCAGAGGATTTCCGATAAACCGGATCCTGTTGGCATCGGGTTTGGTGATGGTACCCGTCTTGTCGAACACAATGGTGTCGATCCTTACTATTTTCTCGATCACAGTCGTATTTTTGAGGTACATACCCTTTTTGCCGAAGAGGCGCATGGCGCTGCCCAGCGTGAAGGGCAGTGACATCGAGAGGGCACACGGGCAAGCAACGATCAGCACGGAGGTAAAAACGTTCAATGCCTTGTGCAAATCACCATGCCAGGTCCACCATGCCAGTCCTGCCACCGCGATGGCCATAATGATCAGAGTAAAGGGTGCGCTGAGACGGTCGGTCAGGTTGACGATGGATTTGGCGGAATGCGTTTTTTCTTCCTCCTGGTTCCAGAGCTGGGTAAGATGGCTTTGCTTGACTGTCTTCCTGACCTTCACGGTAATTGCGCCTCCTGTTTGCCGGCCTCCGGCATAGATGAACTCACCGCTGTTTTTGCGGATGGTGGTCGACTCACCGGTGACAAAACTGTAATCGATCAGGGCTGTCCCGCTTACCAGGATGGAGTCGGCCGGAATGAGTTCCTTGTTGCGGATCAACAGTTCATCCCCGACGGCAATCTCTTCCAGCAAAGTGCTGATCTCAGAACCGTCGGCCAGTTTACTGACAGCAACGGGGAAATAGGATTTGTAGTCCCTGTCGAATGCAAGTGCTTCGTAACTTTTGCTTTGGTACCATCGTCCAAGTAGCAGGAAGAAGAGGAATCCCGCCAGGGAGTCGGAATACCCGGGGCCCCTGAGGGAAAACACGTCAAATGTGGTTACTGAGAATAGGGTGATGATGCCGATGGCGATCGGCAGATTGATGTTGATGATACCCCGTTTCAGGCTCTGCCAGGCAGAAATCAGGTAGTCGCTGCCACTGTAGAATACCAGTGGTATCAGCAGGGAGTAGCTCATGAAATAGAGGAATGTTCCGAGCGATTCGCCCAACGGCTTGTGGTTCAGGTATTCGGGAAGGCTGTAAAGCATAACATTGCCGAATACGAAACCGGCTACTCCAATTTTGTAGAGCAGGGATTTGTTTCCGCCCTCTCCCTCTTTCTTTCCCAGGGTCTGCGGGGAGATGTCGGGGATGTAATGGATTGCCACCAAAAGTTCAACCAACTGACGCAGTGATATTTCTGCAGTATTGAAAGTAATGGTGACCTTTTTTGTGATGAAATTAACTGTAGAATTGAGAATTCCCGGATTCAGTTTGTTTAGGTGCTCAAGCAACCAGATACAGGAAATGCAGTGAATAACCGGGATGTAAAAGGTCACTTTGGCAATGTCGGCCTCCAGGAACTCGAACAAACCCGCCTTGACTTCCTCCCTGTCGAGGTAGGCATATTTGGTGTCGTAGGAAAGATCCTCGACTTTGATCCCCGGCGTTTTTTCAAGCGAATAGTATTGGGTCAGCTTGTGTTCATTCAGTATCCTGAAGACCATGCTGCATCCATCGCAGCAAAAAAGCTTGTCATCCCATTTTACGGGGATTCTTCCGCAATCGGATCCGCAGTGCAGGCATTGGTTATCGGAGGACATAGGGAATGTTGAGGGTAAAGTTATGAGTTATGAGATATGAGTTATGAGATATGAGATATGAGATGTGTCAATCTGGATTGGAGCGTTCTTTACTTTTGCCTTTATCCTTTTTAATTTTTCCTTTGTTGCAGGTTACAAGTTACAGGTTACATGTTGCAGGAATTGATGATTGGACCATTCTTACTTTATCCTTTCGCCTTTATCCTTTATCCTTTGTTACGGGTTGCAAGTTAAGGGAAATGTTGATTGGAGCGTTCTTCACTTTATCCTTTATCCTTTATCCTTTTTCCTTACTTCAGGCTATCCGGGTGGCAGCATGAATTCTCCACAGCTTTTGCAACACTTGCGGTATCTGCCCTCATGTGCATGGTGGGAGAAAGTTTCTCTTTTGGCGGACTCAGATAGGGAATGCCCAGGGTGAGGCCCCTGAGGATAAAAATGACGCCAATCAATACCACCACAATCGGAACCATCTGGTTGATTTTCTTTCGTATGGTTTGGCTGATGACATTTCCCAGCATGGAGATCATCAGTAACATGGGGAGAGTCCCAAGCCCGAAGAGGGCCATGTAGGCGATTGCCAGCCGAAAATCGGCCATGCCGATTGCCCCGGCTACAGCCATGTAAACCAGTCCGCAGGGTAGTAGTCCGTTGAAGATCCCTATGAGGAAGAGTGCTTTGTTGTTCTTTTCCTGGAATAACTTTTGCATACCTTTCCGTATCGGATTGAAGAGTGAAAGCAATCCCCCCGAGGCATATTTTTTAAAGATGGATGGCAGGAAGACAGACAATATCATCAGTATACCGATGGTGACGGAGATGACTTGCTGGTAACCGATCAATTTGAATCCGGCGCCTATGAGTCCGAACAGGGCGCCCATCAGGCTGTAAGTGACGATCCGGCCCAAACTCCAGAGAATGCTACCCCAAATTTTCTGAACAATCGTATTGCCACGCAGTGGCAAACTAAGCGCTATGGGCCCGCACATGCCGACGCAGTGCAGGCTGCCCATCAGGCCAAGGAGGAGAGCGGTGTAAAGGATGGTCATTGAATGATCGTTATATATTTTCATCTAGTGCCTAAATTGCCTAGAGTGCCTAAAATGCCTAAAGTTATCAACTCCCAACAAATACTGCAAATAGCGCAAGTACTCTAGGCACTTTAAATACTCTAGGCACTCTAGGCACTTATTATTCGATATCAACAGTTTTGTTCACCATAAACTTCTCCCCCTTCTCTTTCCAGCTGATGTAAACCTGGTAGCGTCCATGCACCAATCCGTTTTTATCGATCAGAAGTGGTGAGACAGGTTTACTGAAGCCGAATCTCAGGTCTTTGGCCTTGTCGGATGAGCGGAAGAAATATACTTGCATAGAATCAACGGATGTTGTCAGACTTTTGCAAAGTGATATCTCAATCTTTTTACCGGATGTATTGATTTCAAGGCTGTCCTGATAAGGTGCCGATCTTCTGTTTATATTGATCTGGTCGCTGTATTTTGCTCCTTGCTGATAATAATCATCGGTTACCAGATCGTCGTGCTGGCGCATGGCAAAGAATACGAAACTGAATACCCAGATGAAAAAAATCAGGAAGAACAGGATGAGGGCATGTCCCCAGTTGAGTTTCAATTTCATTTTTAATTTTTCATTTTTAATTTTCTTTAAGGTCCAAGGAAATTGGTGGTGACTGTCTCCTTCAACTGGTCGCCGCTGTACAATCCGATCCTGATGGCTGTCTCTCTTCCCGTTAGTGAGCTCTTTTTCAGTTTGATGATCATCGCATCCTTTTGCTTTCCGTCTGGAGGAAGCAGAACTTTACCGCTGCCAATGCTGATCTCCCCGGTAGGGATATCCAGCAGTTTTGGTGTGAGCTCCAAGGATTCACTTCCCTTGTTCAGGAACATCACCTGGTAGATATTGGAATAGGTCTCCGGGTCAAGTTGCTGGTAAAGCGTGCCCTGGGCTCTCCACAACGTTACATCGATGGTAGTTCTCCTGCCTGCCGTGAACCCCAGCATCATCATCAACAGAACCAAAACAGCGGTGTACGCAATGGATCTTGGATTCAGCAAGGAGCGCTTTCCGCTTTCGACGCCCTGAAAGGAGTCGTAACGTATCAGGTTATAGGGCTTGCCGATCTTCTTCATCACCAGGTTGCATTCGTCGATGCAGGCGGTGCAGTGAATGCATTCCAGTTGCGATCCGTTACGTATGTCTATCCCGGTAGGGCAGACAGACACGCACTGACGGCAGTTGATACAATCGCCCCCTTCGCTCACTTTCGGGTTCCTTGGCTCTCCGCGCTTGTAATCGTAAATGACAGAAATGGAATTGTTGTCGAGCAAAACTCCCTGCATGCGGCCATAGGGACAGAATAGTGTGCAAACCTGCTCCCTGAAGTAAGCGTATATCCAATAATAAAAGAAGGAGAGGGCGATCATGATCGAGAATCCTATCAGATGATCACTGATCGGTTCCGTGATGATTTTCAGCAGCTGCTCCGGACCAATGAACCACATCAGAAATACATTGGTTACCAGAATGGATATGATGATAAACACAACCTGTTTCGCAATAAACCGGAACTGAGATTTTTCTGCTCCCCCTTTTTTGTCCTTTCCTTTCCTGCCATTTCCGTCAAACAAAAACTCAATCCTTCGGTAAACGAGCTCGAGAAAAAGCGTTTGGGGACAGGCCCATCCGCACCAAACCCTGCCAAAGACAACGGTAAAGAGAACGATGGAAACCACGATGACAGCCATCACCATAGCCAGGATGTAGGTATCTTCCGCGAACACCATCTGTCCGAAGATAAAGAATCTCCGGTTGAGGATGTCGAGTAGCATGAAGGGATGTCCCTGAATTTTTAGGAATGGAGCGACAACTAAAAAGAGAAGCAAGGTATATCCGACGAAACTTCTTCGCTGGTACCATTTCCCTTTAGGCTGCCTGGCATTAACCCACTTTCGCTGCCCGGAAGCGTCAATGTTGTCAGGGCGGTCCCGAAAATCCTGATCGCTGTTTTTTTCCATTGGTACTAATTGCACTCAACTCCTTGTGGGGCCTTGGCATTTGGAGGGTTAGACCCCACAAGGGTTCCCAGGATGTAGGCAACTAAATTTTTTATCTGCGCATCTGTCAATGTGCTTTTGAATGGAGTCATTCCTTTTTCAGGGACTCCCTCCTGGATTGTTTTGACCAGATCGGCAGGTTTGCAGCCGTGTATCCAGAAATGGTCGGTCATGTTCGGTCCAATGGCATTTCCTTCGCCTTTCATCCCATGACACGCAAAACATCCTTTTTCAGTGAAAAGTTTGGCTCCCTCTGTCATCTGCTCCTTGGTGAAAACCACGCTGGCGCTGAGTTCGGAAGGATTCTGACCTGGTTGTTTCCCTACCTCTGCCATTTGTTTGTTGTATTCACTGATCTGGTCCCTGCCATTGTTCGGATAGCCGAAATAGTGAACGGCATAGAACAAAGAAAAAGCAATGGTGCCCAGAAAAAGTAAGAGTACCCAATAGGGTGATGGATTATTCAGTTCCTTGATACCGTCATAATCGTGATCTGTAGAATATTTATCATTCTGAATATTTTCATTCTTTGGGTGTTTGATAATTTCTGCCATAATTTCTAATTTATTTTATTTCTTGATGGGCAGGTTTTTTCTCCTAGTACCGGCTTCACTTCTCCGGCTTCCTGCTTCCATTTTAATTTTGTTCCAATTCTTCCTTTTCAAATATTGATGATTTGAATTTGTTCAGATCTTTTTTTGGAATTTTATAGGCGTAAATAATTACGCCTATAAATAATCCAACAAAGAGCAGGATACCAACGATGTAGTACCACTGTATTCCATCAACTCCCGATAATGTATCGCTTACAAAACCCATATTGATTATTTTTTATCTTTTTCAGCAGATTTCCCGGCTGGTGATATATCTCTTCCGAGTTTGTGCAAATAGGCAATGACTGCTATCACCTCTTTGGTCGGTTTTATGTCGACACCTGCCTGTTTTAGCTCATCTGCTATTTTCTGGGCATCTGCAAGGTAGGAAGTGACGGCTTTGGTATCAAATCCTTCCTCATACGGAACTCCCAACATACGCATGGCTCTGATTTTAGCCGGTACACCGTTTACATCCACTTCTTTCTCAATCAGGAAAGGGTATGCGGGCATGATGGATTTTGGAACAATGGTTCTGGGAGTCATGAAATGGTTGTAATGCCAGATAGCGGTCTTATAGGTTGAACTGCCTAAGTAGCCTGCTCTCGCTAAATCCGGACCTGTTCTGCGTGACCCCCACTGGAACGGATGGTCATATACGAATTCACCGATTTTGGAATATTCTCCGTAACGGTCGGTCTCGAATCGCAGTGGACGAATCTGCTGTGAGTGACAGTTGTAACAACCATTTGCAATGTAAATGTCCCTTCCAGCCAGTTCGAGCGGAGTATAAGGTGTCACAGTAGAGATGGTAGGAATATTGGATTGTACTTTCAACATAGGAATGATCTCAACTGCTCCTCCTATTGCGAGGACAATAAACATAAGAACGGCCAGACGTACACCTTTTCTTTCAAGCCAGCGGTGAGGTGTTTCACCACTCTCAGTCCTTGTTTCCGTATTGACCAGAGCAGGAGCTTCTGCTGATTCGTCCGGCACGATTTTGCCGGCAGCAATGGTTTTGACCATATTGAACAGGAAGATAATAAATCCTGAAAAGTACAGGAGGCCACCAAGTATCCTGATGTGGTACAAGGGAAGAATGCGAATGGTGGTTTCCATAAATATCGGATAGGCCAGTAATCCGTCAGGGGTATACTCCCTTAGCATAAGCCACTGGGTTATAGCGGCCCAGTAGAGTGGAATGGCGAAGAGCAGAATTCCCAGGGTAGCGATCCAAAAGTGGGTATTGGCCAGTTTTTTAGAGTGAAGCGGAGTTTTGAAAAGCTTTGGCACCAGCCAATAAAGCATACCGAAGATCATGCCACCATTCCAGGCCATCCCAGCAATGTGGGTATGGGCAATGGTCCAGTCGGTAAAATGGCTGATGGCATTGACACTTTTAAGTGACATCATTGGTCCTTCAAAAGTAGCCATACCGTAAGCAGTAATGGCGATCACCATGAATTTCAATCCCGGATCTTCCCTTACCTTGTCCCAGGCACCTCTCAGGGTCATCAGACCGTTGATCATTCCACCCCATGAAGGAGCGATGAGCATAATGGAAAATGTAACCCCCAAGGCCTGAACCCAATCAGGAAGCGCCTGGAATAAAAGGTGGTGCGGTCCTGCCCACATATAAAGAAATATAAGTGACCAGAAGTGAATGATGGAAAGCTGATATGAATAGATTGGCCGTCCCGATGCTTTGGGAAGATAATAATACATCAATCCCAGGAACGGGGTGGTCAGAAAGAAGGCAACGGCATTGTGACCATACCACCATTGTACAACGGCATCCTGAGCGCCGGCATAAACCGGATAGCTTTTGAGCAGCGAAACAGGTAATTCGACTGAATTGACGACATGCAAAATTGTAACGCCAATGAAAGTGGCCAGATACCACCAAACAGCAGTATATATGTGCTTTTCACGGCGTTTGATTACCGTACCAATCATATTGGCGCCAAAACTGAGCCATGCAATGGCGATCATAATGTCGATGGGCCACTCAAGTTCGGCATATTCTTTGCCTGTTGTAAACCCCGCAAGCAGGGTAAGTGCTGCAAGAACAATAATCGTCTGCCAAAGCCAGAAATGAACCTTGCCAAGCTGGTCATTGAAAAGTCTGGCTTTCAGTACCCGCTGCAGGGAATAGTAAACGCCGGCAAACATGGCATTGCCAATAAAGGCAAAAATGACAGCATTTGTATGTAGCGGCCTGACCCTGCCAAATGAGATATATTCCACTCCGAAGTTGAGTGCAGGGAACGCAAGTTCCATGGCAGCTACGAAACCGACCAACAAGGCTACTGCTCCCCAAACCAGCGTTGCAAAGATGAAATTCCTTACAATCGCATTGTCGTAATTAAATTTTTGTATTTCCATAAGAAATCAATAAGAGTTATAAGTTATGAGTTATGAGTTATAAGTTATGAGTTATGAGTTATGAGTTTATAGCCGATTGATCTATGTTATTGTTACAAGTTACATGTTACAGGTTACCAGGTAATCCGGATATGAACGTTTTTAATTGTCGAATTGTCGAATTGTCGAATTGTCGAATTTTCACATTTTCACATTTTTTTCATCATCTTCTTCCTCTTCGAATAGAATACGGATGGATGGGGTATAATTGTCTTCATACTGACCACTTCTGACGGCCCAAATAAACAACGCCAAAAAAATCAATGCAGCAAAAAGACTTACCCCTATCAATACAAAGAGAATGTTCATGCAGTTAATTTGGATTTGGAAACTGGTTTAATCAGTTGGTCAAAATTAATAATTATTTTAAATTTTATTGCTTTTGACTGTTTTGCATATCATTTTGAAGGGGATAACTTGGGTCACAGCCCGACTGTTCAGTCAGCATTAGTTATACGACAGATAATTAAACTATTACATAAAAATATTTGGCCTTTTTCTTGCTTCCTTCCTGACTTTTTCAGACTGTTTGAGCGGACAATACTCAAATTTAGAATCATTACAAATATCAAAATTGAGTTGCGCATAGTTTGAACCAACTTTAAAATCCTGAAATAAAATGACGGGTCTCAGTTGGATTGTTACTTCCGGACAGCGGGGAGTAAAGGAGACTGCCTATCGGATTTATATGGCAACTCGGCTAAGAAACTGCAAAATGGCAATTCAGACCGCTGGAGTTCATGAAAACCTATTGAGTCAAAAAAGGAAATCACCCATTTTAAGAAAGAGGGTGATTTCAATGTATTTCTCATCGGATTGAGTAGCTATCTTTTTGAAACTATATTGCGCGAATGATTTGTTGTTGCATTCCTTTTCTTGAATCGTCCAATCATCCACTATTTTACATCATTGTCCATTGTCCATTTCTCAGATATCCCGCTGATAAATTCTGAATTTTTTGTAAACGACTCCGCCAAATTTCTCCATTTCTGCCCTGACTTTGGTATTGTATTCGAGTTCGAGGTGAGAGTCCATGACCGTTTTCCCAAGATCCCTTGCGGATCTGACCAGACTGAGTCCCATCCAGACATCTAGTCCGCGTCCCTGGTAGCGCGGGTCAATGGCGCCAAGAAGCAGGTTGACCTGTTTGGTCTTGCGGGCTGCGGCGAAAATGCGGAAGATCCCGAAAGGAAACAGATAGCCCTTTGATTTTTTGATTCCCTCACTAATATCCGCCATGGCGACAAATAAGGCAATAATCTCGTCTTTCTCGTTGATAATCAATTTAATCAGCCTTGGATTGATCAGAAAGAGGTATTTATTGGCAAAATCGTCCATCTCTTTCGCATTGAAAGGGACAAATCCGTAGATATCACCAAAAGTATCATTAACCAGTTGCAATGCCTGATGGATAAGTGGTTTGATTTTTCGTCTGGAAGTGAATTCCAGCAGTCTTAAATTGGTGTTCTGTTTTTCGGCCCGTTCCAGGATTTTCTGGTGAAGTGGAGGGATCAGATCCGGTATCGGAATCTGGTACACTACGCAATCCACCTTCTTGGTAAAACCGGCGGCTTCCGTCAGATCAACCATGTAGGGAAAGTTACAATTGGAGGCAATCACGACGGGTTTATCATAACCTTCAATTAAAAATCCCTGCGGATCCTTATCCGAAAAAGCCAAAGGGCCAACCAACTGAACCATGCCAAAGGATTTACCCCATTCAGCTACGTAGTTGATCAATGCATCGTAAACTTCCTGATCGTTCCAGGTTTCGAGGTTGGAGAAACGCACGTGATCCTCGTTGTGTGATTTGTTGTATTCCTTGCTGATCAGGCCCATGCATCGTCCCACGCATTTTTCGCCTTTAAAGGCCAGCAGCAGGACATGTTCACAATGGTCAAACAATCCGTTCTTCTTTGGATTGAAATATTCCCACTCATCCATGTAAAGAGGCGGCACCCAGTTGGGGTGGTCTTTGTGGACTTCTGCCGGAAGATGGATAAAAAGACGGAGGTCTTTCTTGTTTTCGACTTTTCTGATAGTTATGGTCATAGTGGGCAAAAATAATAAAAAAAATAAAAAAGTGCCTAAAGTGAACTAAAGTGACTAGAGTGCCTAGAGCGCTTCACAGCATGCTAAATCTGTCCTTGGTTCTAAATTTCATTAAATTTAGTCAATTTAGTTCATTTTTGGCACTCTTATTTTGGAGAACAAATCCCATAAAACAATCCCTGCGCTTACAGAAATATTAAAGGAGTGTTTTGTTCCGTATTGTGGAATTTCAAGTGCAAAATCGCATTGATCTACCACCTCCTGCTGAACGCCTTTCACTTCGTTACCGAAAATAAGCGCCAGTTTAGCGTTTTCCGTGGGCAGGTAATCGCACAGGCTCACACTGTCCTCTACCTGTTCTACTGCAATCAGCGTATATCCTTTTGCTTTCAGGGCTGCAACGGCATCCAGGGTGGATTCACTGTATTCCCAGGCAACCGTATTCTCGGCGCCAAGCGCCGTTTTGCGGATCTCCTTGTCGGGCGGGGTGGAGGTGATGCCGCAGAGGTAAATTTTTTCCACCAGCAAGGCATCCGATGTACGAAAAACGGATCCGACATTGTGACTGCTTCGGATGTTATCAAGGACTACCCTAACAGGTATCTTGGCCACCTCCTGGTATTCATCGGCTCCCGGCCTGTTGAGTTCGTCGTTTTCCAGTTTCCTCATCCGGGTTACCAGTTTACATTTTTTCGTTTGACGGGCATGGTCATGCACCGGGCCCCGCCCCCGCCACGGGCAAGTTCGGAACCTGCAATCGTAATTACGGCACGCTTGTAATCGCCAATATTTACCTTGTTTTCGATGACATCCATTGCCTTGAGGATTTCGAATCCATTCCTGTTCATCTCCTCGAGGGTCTTTTCATTTCGTTCATAACCGATCACTTTCCCCGGTGCAATTGCGAAGAAATTGGCGCCGCTGTGCCATTGCTCGCGCTCCATGATCCAGGGGTCGCCATGACCTCCACAATTGATGGGGGCAAGTTCCAAACCGCATTTTTCGAGGGCTTTCAGCAAACTTGTCTCCTCCCTGATGGAAGTCACTTTCCCGTTGTCGATGGTAATCTTGATGGTGTGGTATTTCGTCTTTTTTAGTATCAGTGGTTCATACACCATGCAGGCATTTTTATCGAGGAAGGTAAAGGTCATGTCGAGGTGGATGAACGATTCGGGGGTCCTTGGCAATTCCTGAACTATGATGTGCCTGATTCCTTCTTTTTTATCCCGAAGGATCTCGGTCAGCAAATCAATCCCTTCCGTTGATGTTCTTGCCCCGCTTCCTACCAGGATGATCTCCTCGTTGACGATTTCCACGTCGCCCCCCTCGATGGAGGCATTTCTGAAGGCGCTTCTTCCGCCTGCAACCCGCTCCGGATTGATGGTGCTGACACCAAACGAGGGATGGTCCCTGAAGATGGTCTCCATGATCAACGATTCGCGCTCCCTGATTTTACTGGCCATCTTGCCAATGAGCACCTCATTCCACATCGTAATGGCTGAATCGCGCGTAAAGAGGAAATTGTGCAGCGGCCGCATCGAATAACGTTCGTTGCTCAGGAATTTAGTCAGGTTGTCGCGTTTAAGGACAACGCCTTCAATCATTTGCCTGGCGAGGATTTCGGGTGGCATATTGAGCAGAAGGTCCAGTTCGTCGTCTGCCTGCTCGTGTGCACAAACATTGCGGACCAGCGCCTCTTTCGAAACGTCGTTCCTGAGCGTTTCAGTGAGGAGTTGCTTGATTTCATGGGTGTGGCATACCTTGTTCAATACCCCTTTGAGCTCGAAATACTCCCTCGAAGCGACGGAGAGGTTGAGGATGTCGCTGTACAAGGCCCTTTCGGCATTCTCGGGGGTCATATTTTCAACTTCCGGTCCGGGACTGTGGAGGATTACTTCCTCCAGTTCACCGATTTCGGAGTTGACATTCACATTAATCTTTTCCATAAAGAGAAAGTATAGTCATTTTAAAACAAAGATATTCAATAATGGGTTGGTAAAGAATCTTAACAAAGATTAATCGATCGTCAATATTTGTAGATTCCCTGTATCATTTGTTATTTTTGCACCAAATAGGATGGCCATGGTGTTCAAGTATTGTATTGTCTTTATGTTTCTGGTTGCTCCGTTCCTGTTAGCCGCACAATCACCGGCAGGCAAACAGGTCTTGGATGCAACTCAAGTAGCGGCCACAAAAGATACCTCCCTGCATTTTGATTTGAATCCGATAGACATTTACCCCGACAAGAAAGACCTGTCGCCGAAGAAGCAAAGGGAGTACTCACTGCTTGAATTGAAAATCAGGAAGGTATATCCCATGGCTAAGGTGGCTGCCGTCAGGCTGGCTGAGTACAACCGCATCTATACCTCCTTCAGAACGGACAGGGAGCGTAAAAATTATGTGAAAGGCGTGGAGAAACAGTTGTTTGCAGAGTTTGAAGATACCATCAAAACAATGAAGGTTTCCGAGGGCCGCATTCTGATTAAACTGCTCGACCGCCAGACGGGCAATACCTCCTACGAAATCATCAAGGAATTTAAGGGAGGTTTCTCAGCCTTCTTCTGGCAATCCATCGCGAAATTATTCGGGCATGATCTGAAAGCCCAGTATGATCCGAATGCCCAGGATTGGATGATTGAAGCGATCGTGATGCAGATGGATTTGGGTTTGATTTAAGAAGTGCCTAAAGTGAACTAAAGTGCCTAAAGTTATGGACTCCCAACAAATAGTGCGAATAGCGAAAGTACTTTAGGCATTTTAGGCAATTTAGTTCACTTTAGGCACTTGTTATATTGTGACGGGACTTAACTCCAGTTTTTGGTTGATTTTTTCGACGAGATGCAGCGTCTTGGTCTCGGCACTTAAACCGGATGGTTGGTAACATTTTTTAGTAATGCAATCCGCAAAATCGCTGATTTGACTTAAAAGCAGTTCATTCCTGAAAGAATTACCCTGATCCTGGCCGGTTTTCAACAAGGGAGCCATGGGGTTATTCTCCTTGAAATTATAGGTCATGATGCCGGAAGCAGAATGTACCGACAGCAGGTGCTCTTTTCTTTTTCCTGTGAATGCGAGCGTAAGGGAAGCTGCCGATCCATTGTGAAAATTCAGGTGAAGGTTGACAACATCCGACCTGTACACGGAATTGGGGATTGAACATACGCTGATGCGGGAAGGATCAGAGTCGATAATCTTCATGATCATCAGCAGGTTACTGTAGAGCATCTCCTGAATTTTGCCATGCCTGCCCGGTGCGAAGTGGTGTATTTCGATCAGTTTAGATTCCGCATGATTGTTAGCGTATTTTGGAAATGAAGGGTGATAGAGCAGGTCGTTGCGAATCTGGATAAAGGTATTTCCCTCCTCAGCCAGTTGGATCAGTTTCATACGCTCGTTGGATGTCATTTCCTGCATTTCCGGCAAAAAGAGATGACATCCGTTTCGTACCAACCCCGACAGGTACCCGAATTTGGTAAAATTTGGATCCAATATGGCCACCAGATTGCAATGCGATGTGAGTAAAAGGTTGTAATTGCCATAATTGGTCCCGTTCAGTGTTGGGATAATGGACTCCCACCTCAGACCTTTGATTGTCTGAAGTGAAGCTGCGAACGCTTCATCCGGGTCGCCGGGATAAATAAGCACTCCATGTAACATACGATGTAAATGTAGGTTTTTGCAGGGCTGCCCCTGCTTTGTTTATCTTCATTTATCTTTTATTTATCAACTTTTCTTTGTTGAAAAACCCAATGAGAATAGTAATTTTGTCAGATTGAGATTAAAAATGTTGTCAATTGGAAGATAGCTTCAAACACAAGGGGTTACGGAAAAAATTAGTAGATGAAATCCGGAATAAGGGAATTCATGATGAAGCTGTTTTGAATGCCATGAACAATGTTCCAAGACACTTGTTCATGGACAACAGTTTTTTAGGATTTGCCTATGTAGACAAGGCTTTTCCCATTGCAGCAGGGCAAACCATCTCGCAGCCATATACCGTTGCTTTTCAGACGCAGGCTTTGCAGATCAAAAAGCTCGACAAGGTTCTTGAAGTAGGGACAGGCTCCGGTTATCAGGCTGCAGTGTTATGCGAAATGGGTGCAATCCTGTTTACGATTGAGCGCCAAAGATCACTCTTCGACTTTGCCAGGATCCTGTTGCCTAAACTTGGCTATTATCCCCAGTTTTTCTATGGAGACGGATACCAGGGATTGCCTACCTACGGACCCTTTGATAAAATAATCGTTACTGCGGGTGCGGAAACTGTACCTCCGCTGTTGAAAGAACAATTGGCTATTGGTGGCAGGATGGTTATCCCGGTTGGAGAAAGACAATTCCAGGTAATGAAGATTATTACAAGAAATAGTGAAGTTGAATATTCGGAAGAAGATGGGGGTAATTTTGTCTTTGTTCCACTCCTCCCGGGCTTATCAGATCAAAACAGAACCAATCCATGATAGAAATAAAAAAGTTCACGTTTAATCCGGTTTCTGTCAATGCGTATCTCCTTTGGAATGAAACCAAAGAGGCCGTATTGATTGATCCTGCTTGTTATTACAAGGAAGAAGAAGCAGAATTGTGCTTTTTTGTCCTTGAACACGATCTTAAAATCGTATATATTCTCAATACCCATGGTCATTTTGACCATCTGATGGGCAATGATTTTGCCGCAAAAGCCTGGGCGTTACCTGTCTTGATTCATCAGGGAGATAAATTTATGCAGGATCAGGCCAGACAACATGCACAAATGTTTGGGATCACGATGGCGAACCCATCATCGGATTCGGGATTGCTTACAGAAGGTGAAGTGATCACCTTCGGCAACTCGGAGCTAAAAGTGATCCATGTTCCCGGACATTCGCCCGGCAGTGTGGCTTTTTACAGTGAAAAGGATAAACTGGTTGTCGTGGGTGATATACTTTTTGAGGGTTCCGTAGGGCGAACTGATTTGCCGGGTGGAAACCACGAACTACTCATCTCAGGAATTAAGAAAAAACTGATGACCCTCGATGATGCAGTGAAGGTCTGTTCAGGACATGGCAACGATACCACGATAGGTTGGGAAAAAAGGACAAATCCTTTCCTGAAGTAATAAAACAAAAAGTGCCTAAAGTGCCTGGAGTATTTAAAGTGCCTAAAGTACTTTCGTACATTGAGAATTTGTTTGGAGTTCGTAACTTTAGGCATTTTAGGCACTCTAAATACTTTAGGCACTTCAATAAAAATAATACAAAACTTTAAATATCAGCAAAATGGCCATCGACAAATTTGTAAACCGACACATAGGTCCCAGGGAAAAGGATATAAATGAGATGCTTCAGGTGATAGGTGTCGCATCATTGGAAGAATTGATAGATCAGACTGTACCTGCCAATATCAGATTGGAAAAACCCCTTAGTTTGCCGAATGGTTTGACGGAGCGGGAATATTACCGCCGTATCCTCCACCTTGCTTCAAAGAACAAAGTGTTCAATACCTATATTGGAATGGGATGGTACGATACCATCACACCGGCAGTTATTCTTCGGAATATTCTGGAGAACCCGGTTTGGTATACTTCCTACACGCCGTATCAGGCTGAAATTTCCCAGGGAAGACTCGAAGCCTTACTGAATTTCCAGACCATGGTGTGCGAGATGACAGCCATGCCTTTGGCCAACGCTTCCCTGCTTGATGAGGCCACAGCTGCAGCCGAGGCGCTCCACATGATGTTCGCACTGCGTTCCAGGGCTCAGGAAAAAGCTGGCGCCAACGTCTGCTTCGTAGACGAAAAAATCTGGCCCCAAACGCTCGACGTGCTCTTTACCCGCGCCGAACCGCTCGGTATCGTGATTGAAGTCGGCGATTTCCGGAAGGCTGCTTTGAACGAAAAATTGTTTGGTGCCATCGTTCAGTATCCCAATTCTGACGGAGTCATAGTTGGTTATGAGGATTTTACGAAAAAAATTCAAGCTACTGGGGCTAAAGTTGCCGTAGCCGCCGACCTGCTGTCGTTGGCGCTGCTAACACCTCCCGGTGAGTGGGGAGCAGATATTGTTTTCGGATCAACCCAGCGCTTTGGCGTTCCCATGGGCTATGGTGGTCCTTCAGCTGCATTTTTTGCAACAAGGGATGAATTCAAAAGGGACCTTCCCGGCAGGATTATCGGCGTATCGAAGGATGCCAACGGCAAACCCGCGCTGCGACTAGCCCTCCAGACCAGAGAACAGCACATTAAAAGAGAAAAAGCCACTTCCAACATCTGCACATCGCAGGGATTGCTGGCAACCATGGCCGGAATGTACGCCACCTACCATGGTCCGGAAGGAATCAAAAACATTGCGGAGCGCGTACACAGCATTGCCACACTGCTTGCTGTTGAGATCACAAAATTGGGATATGCCTGCGAAACAAGCGGTTTCTTCGATACCTTGAAGATCACGCTCCCACGCCACGTAAAAAAAGAGGACATTGAATGGCTTTCTGTCGCCCTGGAGATGAATTTCAGGTATTTCGAGCAGGGAGAGGTGGGCATCAGCATCGACGAAACCACCAATCTCGAAGACATCAACTGGATTCTGGAGGTTTTTGCCAAGGCCGCAAATAAAGTGGTCCCAATCATATCCGGAATGCCTGAATTAAACAGTATTCCGAAGTCGTTTGCCCGAAAATCAGGTTTCCTCAAACAGGAGGTTTTCAGCAAATACCGATCAGAGACAGAAATGGCCCGTTACATCAAAAGACTTGAAAAGAAGGATATTTCACTGGTTCATTCCATGATTTCGCTTGGATCATGCACGATGAAGCTCAATGCTGCTACAGAAATGCTGCCCCTCAGTTGGATCGAATTCAACGGAATTCATCCCTACGTGCCTAAAAACCAGGCAATGGGTTACCACGAGATGATGGAAGAGATGCGCAGGGACCTTGCCGAAATAACCGGTTTTGCAGATATTTCCTTCCAGCCCAATTCTGGTGCCGCCGGAGAATATGCCGGACTTCTGGTGATACGTGATTATCACAAGAGCAGGGGAGAGGGTCACAGGAATGTGGTGCTGATTCCAGCTTCTGCACACGGAACCAATCCGGCCAGTGCGGTGATGGCTGGCAATAAGGTCGTTGTAGTGGGATGTGATGACAGCGGTAACATCAATGTGGAAGAGTTGAAAGCCAAAGCCGTGGAATACAAGGACAGTCTTGCCGGATTTATGGTCACCTATCCTTCTACGCACGGAGTTTTCGAAGCCTCGATCGTTGAGATGTGCGAAATTATCCATCAGAATGGAGGACAGGTATACATGGATGGAGCAAATATGAATGCCCAGGTCGGACTTACCAATCCCTTCCGCATTGGCGCAGACGTCTGCCACCTGAATCTGCACAAGACTTTTGCAATTCCCCATGGCGGCGGTGGTCCGGGTGTAGGACCCATCGGTGTGGCCAAACACCTGGTTGAGTTTCTTCCATCCCATCCTGTGATGAACAACGGACACATCGGCATGCATGCGGTTTCGGCGGCTCCCTGGGGAAGCGCTTCTGTGTTGCCCATCACTTACGGTTACATCAAAATGCTCGGAGCAGACGGTTTGACGGATGCCACCAAAATCGCCATCCTGAATGCCAACTACATCGCAGCCCGACTGAAGGATAATTATGGCATCCTCTATACCGGTGCAAATGGCAGGGTGGCACATGAGATGATCCTTGAATGTCGTCACCTTAAAACTGCAGCTGATATCTCCGAAACCGACATCGCCAAGCGACTGATGGATTATGGTTTTCATGCTCCGACACTCTCGTTCCCCGTACACGGTACCCTGATGGTAGAACCCACCGAAAGCGAATCCAAAGAGGAGCTTGACAGGTTTGTGGATGCCATGAATGCGATCTTTGCAGAGATCAAAGAGATCGAATCAGGCGCTGCTGATCAGGAAGACAACGTTCTGAAAAACGCACCCCACACACCTGATGTACTGACTGCGAACGAATGGAACCATTCCTACTCCCGCGAAAAAGCATGCTATCCATTGGAATGGTTGCGCGACAACAAGTTCTGGGTACCCGTCGGAAGAGTCGACAACGCCTATGGCGACAGGAATCTTTTCTGTACCTGCGAACCATTGGAAAACTATGCGAAGCCGGTTTGATTCGACGATGAGACAATTCGACGATTCGTTGATTAGCTGATGTGTTGATGTTTAGATACGATCATTCATGGAAGGATTTTTGTATTTTTACTTTGTGACCTTAGTGAAATCCTTTGTGTCCTTGGTGGTAAAAGACATATTCTCACTGTTCACATAGTACTAAATTTCAGTTCCGTCAATCGATTCGAAAATCGAAAATTCAAAATCGAATATTTGCAGTTATGGTTATTTTCCCCAACGCAAAAATCAACATTGGTTTGAACATCCTTCGGAAACGTGAGGATGGATACCATGATCTGGAGACACTATTTTATCCGATCGGATTGAAGGATGCCCTGGAATATGTGGTGAATGGGAAAGATCATGCAAATTTTTACTGCAGCGGATTGAATCTGGATATCCAACCCGAAGAGAATATTGTTTTAAAGGCCTACCGGATGATGCAGGAGGAATTTTCACTACCCAGCCTTGACATTCACCTGCACAAGGCAATACCTTCAGGCGCAGGGTTGGGAGGCGGTTCTGCGGATGCCGCATTCTTCCTGAAATCGTTGAACGAGCATTTTGAACTGGGGATTGCCCCAAACCAATTAAAAATCATGGCAGGCAGACTTGGGGCAGACTGTGCTTTCTTCCTGGAAAACAGGCCTGCCTACGCTACCGGAACCGGAGATCAGCTTTCTCAAGTTGATGTGGACTTAAGCGGATACCATCTCCTGCTAATAAAACCATCCTTTGGAGTGGATACCAAAGAAGCCTATTCAAGCGTTGTACCTCAGGAATATCCCTTCAATTTTAAAGAAATTATTAGCGGTGAGATAACCGAGTGGAAGAACAGTATCAAAAATGATTTTGAAAAGACACTCTTCGTTAAACTACCTGATTTGAGCCTTCTCAAAGAGAAACTTGCAAGAATGGACCCTGTTTATACATCGATGTCTGGCAGCGGTTCTTCCATTTATGCTATTTTTGAACGGAAACCCAAAGTTCAGAAAAATGACTTTCCTGCCGGTGCTTTCGTTTGGCAGGAGGATTTGTGATAAAACAGAAAAGGATGCCAAACGGCATCCTTTTCTGTTTTATCGTTGTACTGACCTGTTGATCAATAGAATTTAGCTCGTTTGTCGACCACACCTGCATTTTCCTTCAGGGCATCGAAGGCTTGCACCTGAACCCTGTAACCAAGCGCCATCTTGTTTTGGAATCTTTCGGCCGCGATATCTGAATAGGTACCTTTATTGACAGCAGTAGCTTTCACTACATAAACTCCGTTTGATCCGGTGATTGGTTTCGAAACTGACCCCGGTTCCAATGCTGAAGCGGCGCCGGCTATCGCCGGTTCATTGCCCAGTCCGGGAATGGCATAAGCTTCAAAGTCGATATTCTGTGCCTGTCCAACTGTCGTTCCCAACAAAGAAGCCAGTGAATTCAAATCGGTTTTGCCCTTCATCTGTTCTACCAGTTGTTCGGCTTTCTTCTGTTTCCTGAGTTCAAGTTCGATGGAGGGTTTAACAGATGACACAGTGGAATATCCTTTATCCTGGGTACTGCTTAAAACGGCAATCACAAACTGGCTTCCCAGTTCAAAAATCGGTGTGCCTTCCGCACTGATAATGGGTTGGCCAATTTCAGCCTTGAATGCTGCCCTGACAAGTACCCTTGAATTCTCCAGACCAGAAACATCTTTGTCGGCTTCAGAAATCGTAGCAAGTCGTTTGTTCAGTCCCTGTGAAGTTACTGAAGCACGGAAAGCCTTCAAATCCCGGTTTTCTGCAGCAAACTTTGAAGCCACAGAATAGGTTTGCTGATAGGTCTGACTACTGGGCTCTATATTGCGCACAATTGTAGCCAACTGAACGTTCTTGGTTGTATTCCCCTTTTTGGTAACCTGAATGATATGGATTCCAAATTGAGATGTAACAACTTGATAATCATTGATTTTACCAAAGAAGGCCGCCTCGTCAAAAGGTTTTACCATCGCACCTCTTTTAAACCAGCCCAGTTCGCCGCCTTTGGCTGCAGATCCTTCATCACTCGAATATTTATGTGCAAGGGCAGCAAAGTCACCGCCTAACACGAGAACCCTTTTCAAACTGTCGGCAGTGCTTTTTGCTTTTGCCAGTTCCGCCTGAGCGCTTACTTTAATGAGGATGTGACGTGCATTGACCGAATCCGGAAGATCTTCAAATTTCTGGATTTTGCACAATTTCCAGCTTTGTCCCTCTTTGTAAGGTCCGTACATGTCGCCTGGTTTGCCGTTGAAGGCGAAATCGGCCAAGGCAGCAGGAACTTCAGTTTTCTTGAGGAAACTTGCATCAAACTGTTTGTCGGAGTTGACGTTTACATAGGCTGCAGGGTCTTCAACAGCAGCAAATTCAGGTTTAATGTCATTGATCCATTTGATCACTTTGTCTTCGTCACCTTTTGAAGCAACTACAGGGAAGAGAACATATTCAAAGTCCCGGCTGGCCTCCTGTTTGAATTTTTCCTTGTGTGTATCGTAGTATTTCTGTACTTCAGTCTCAGACACTTTCACACTACTGTCCGATATCATGGTGAAGGGCTTGCCGACAAATTCAATGTTGACTTTCTTGTTTTTTCCTTCAATGCTTTGCTTTGCCTCGTCCGAGGTTGTAAAAATACCTTTTGAGACCAGATTGTTGTATTTTGTGAAAGAACGCTCCTCTACAATTTGATTTTCAACAAACAGCCAGTAATTATGCTCCGGACCCGTAGAATTGGACTGCTGGTATTTCAGGAATTGAATCAGCGCCGGGCGGTTGACAGTTCCGGTTTTTTGATCACGGAAGAGACTTTGGATAATCGGATGAGGATTTTCTCCCGAAACAAGTTCGAAAAGCTCGTTGGAAGTGACTCCAATGCCAAGATTATCGTAAATATCTTTCATGGTGTAGTTCCTGACAAGTCCCATCCAGGTCTGTTCCCTGATCTGTTCCGTCGTTTTTTGATCGATGGAGGAAGAACCTGAGTTCATCTTGTAAATATCAGTGAGGTCATCCACCTTCTTTTGAAATTCCTTGTAATCGACACTCTTACCTGCGATTTTTGCAATCTCCTGTTGATTGCCACGCATGATTGAACTGCCTGATTTTACAGCATCTCCAAGAACAAATGCTGCCAAAGCCATTCCAATAAAGATGGTGATTCCTATACCTGCCTTGTTTCTGATTTTCTCTAATGTAGCCATCCGTTTTCTGGTTATTTATTTACTTATCTGCTAAATCTTTTATCCTGTTTTTTGAGCGTACGAATATAGTAATTTTAGATTTTTAAAACTGCTCTGAAAGCTCAATTTTATAAATTACTGATTATTTTCATTTCAATCGTTTCAATTTTGGTCCTTGTACTCTTTAAAATCTTGAATTCAAAGCTTCCAATGTGCAGTATTGAGTTGTATTTTGGAAAACTTGAGTGGTGAAAAAGTAAATAACCGGCAAGGGTCTCATAATGGTCATTTTCTTCGATCCGAAAGAAATATTTTTCATTCAGGTAGGATATGGTCGCCCGACCCGAGAAAATGTAATGGTTCTCACCCAGTATTTTTTCCGTAATATCCGGTGTGTCGTGTTCATCTTCGATTTCTCCAAAGATTTCTTCCAGAATATCTTCTGTTGTTATCATCCCTGAAGTGCTTCCAAATTCATCGACAACTATCGCTGTGCTTTTATGATCATGCAGAAGAATGCCCAACAGTTTGTTTGCTTCCATTGTTTCGGGGACGAAAGAAATTTTGCGAAGGCAACTTCGTATATTTTCAGGTTTGTGAAAAAGATCGGATGAATGCACGTATCCGATGATATTATCGGAGTTGTCCTGGTAAATCATGAGTTTTGAATAACCTGTTTCAATGAATTTCTGGCTAAGTACATCCATTTCCTCTTCCACCTCTA
The DNA here is from genome assembly GCA_903902325.1 of uncultured Bacteroidia bacterium. Lineage (GTDB taxonomy): Bacteria > Bacteroidota > Bacteroidia > Bacteroidales > Prolixibacteraceae > CAINVV01. The sequence goes on along the minus strand of CAIUUO010000037.1, from coordinate 7,404 downwards.
TCATGACGATGTCGGTACGTGGAATCATGCAATCACGAATCTTAAGTTTGGAAAAATCGAGGGCATTTTGAAATAGCTTGATTTCGCTGTCTATTTTTCTTGTAGTTGTAGGTTTAGTTCCGTTTGTTTCTCCCAAAAAATTATTCAAGTCAACCCTGCCAAATACTCTTTCATCTGTTCTTGGTTCGATTTTAACTTTGAAAATGTATTTCAGTACAATTTTTGACAAACCAATTGCAAATTTAGTGACCGGATAAAAAAGAAAATAAAACAGGGCTACCGGAAACGCAAGTAGGTTAAGAGCCAGGTTGGGATTGATCCGGAATATGGCTTTTGGTATGAAATCCGCGACGATTAAGATTAAAAATGTGGAAAAAGTCGTCTGCAGGAATATATTTAAAGATTTGCTGGCATTGAGAGTGTCGAAAAATGGATGCATCAAGTTGGCAAATGCAAGCGTATAAACAACCAGGGAGATGTTGTTCCCCACAAGCATCGTTGCAATGTACTGACCAGGATGCCTGTTGAAAATACCGATGATTTTCCCGTTCAGCCTGTTTTTGCTTTTATCCAGTTCGAGGCGCAACTTATCCGAAGAGAAAAAAGCAATCTCCATCCCCGAGAAGAAAGCGGCGGTAATCATTGTAACAAGTATGACCGACAGCTCGTTCATTGCAGCATATTCAGGTTATTGTCCTTCAACGTAAATATGTCCTTTCGTTTTAATAAAAGACCATTTTGTCATTTGAGCATCCGATTTAAAACCGCCAGTACCTGTGATATATTGGTCCCCTTTTTTGATGCTAACAAACTGATCAGAAAAAATGAGATCCTCTTTTTCATGATATTTCAATTCTTCTGACTTTAAAGTATCACCTTGGCTGTTAACCAGTACAACATTCCCATTGGCTTCCCATTTTCTTTCATCATCAAAATATTTGCCATGATTGCCTGTCATCTGGGAAATGATCTTCCTGTTGCTGTCGTACCTCTGAAAAATAAAACCATCCGGGAAATCTTTGTAACGCGGCCTGGCATCATCGAACAACAGCAGTTTGGGTGTTTGCAGATGGTATTTGACAATCCCTGAGTCAGTATAGAAAGTTTCGAAGTTCAGCGCTTCCACAGTCGGCATGTTTGTATTTTTCAGCAACTCTCGAGGCAGATCGGCTGAAACCTTGGTCTCACATGAAAAAAGCATGATCGCAACGGGCAAAAAAACGAACATCCGGACAACAAGCGTGTAACCGAAACCTCCGTGAGAAAAAATGAGGGCAATGTCAGGACGATGCTTCATTAAATATTTATTCATTTCAGTACCAGACTTCGTTTTTCAGACTCGTCGGATCCGAATGGCCTGAACCGCAGCAATACCGGGTACTACCATGATTAATCGAATTTCGTTTTGTAGAACCACCTGTCGTGCAGCATGATATGTATGGTGAACTTTGCATAAGTCTCCTTGATGAGATTATTGTCAGTTGTTCCCATATGCCCAAGTTCACAGGAAAGATTGAGTAAAGAACGATAAACGCGGCTTAATGGCAAACCAAGGCCAAATGTAATACCGTACGTTTTCAACTGTATGCCGTTAAGCGTCAGATAAGAGTTCTCATAGAAACCACCAAACCTGTATTCTGCCCTGGCCCAATAACTCCTTATCGAATAAAGGTTTGGTACATATTCCAATCCGGCAGAATATCTGCTGCTGTTGGTCAGATAATCCACTGTCTGACCAAGAAACATGACGTCTTTCCATTTCTGGTAATAGGCATCGGCTCCAAAGGTGATCTTGTTTTTAAGTGAGAAAGAAAAACCGGTTCCAAACGTTTGAGGCGTTTGCAGTCCATTGTTGCTGGATTCTACATGCCTGACGGTATCAACTATTTCTGAATAGGCTGTTGAACCCCTGTACAGCGCACGCTCTTCCTGAATGACGTAAGTTGAATTGATATTCACCCTGGGTTCAAAAGTTGCACCAATGGTGAATTTGTTTTTGTTCTTTGTTTCAAGGTGGTACTGAAAGCCTCCGGTGACCCCGAAACCATGCGAATTAAGGCTGTTATTCTTCAGGTAGTCGTAAGCATTGACATCATTTGGAAAATAGATATAGGTGTTGTCCTGGATTTTCCCGAACATAAACCAGGTATTCACTCCTAAAGAAAGATGTTTGCCAAGTTTGAAACCATTGCCCAGGAAAACCCTGGTTAGTGAACCCGTGCCGGAAAAGGCAGAATTAGACATCAAACCCAATGTACCTTGAGAGGTCGATACTTCATAACCTTTTGTGGCATAAGGTAATAATCCAAAAGATGCTGCCCACCAATGCGTGACCGGGAAGGCAAATGTCAGGTGATTGAAGTTCACATTGTTCCTGGTATTCTCCGTATCAGTGGTTTTGGAGTTGGTGAACTTTGCATCCATCCCAAACTGCATCAGAAAAGTGAGAGAGTCTATGGCAGTATAGGAAGCCGGATTGGCAGTATTGATCTGATAGCTATCGCGTGTACCTATTCCGATCCCGCCCATGGCATCTCCCTTACCAAAACTTGTACCGTACAGATTACCAAAACCGTAACGGGAGTAGACGGAACTCGTACTGCTGCTATTCTGTCCGTACATGATGGTCGGGACGATCAAAACCAAAATGATCGCTAAAAATTTCAAATTATTGCTTTTCAACATTATATTCTAGAATTCTGTTTAAACCTATGAGCGTGATCTCAAATTTTACAAAGATGTGATTTTTTAATCTTCTTTCAAAGAAAAGTGCATCACCACCGGTAAGAACGGATTGTATTTCAGGGTACTTTTTTTTTAGCGAATCAATCATACCGTCAATTTCAATAATCATTCCGTTGAGTACCCCTGACTGTATGGCTTCTTCAGTAGTCCTTCCAACCAAAGGAAATTGATCAACAGCTGCCATCAATGGCAAATTGCCCGTGAACTCATGCAGTGCCCTGAATCTGCTTCTCAATCCGGGAGAAATATTTCCCCCCGCGAAAGTACCGTTACTTTCGACCAAATCAAAAGTAATTGCAGTGCCTGCATCGATTACCAGGAGTGCCCGGTCAGGAAATAATTCCCTTGCGCCGATGGCGGCTGCCAGCCGGTCCAGCCCAAGTGTTTCTGGTGTCAGATAGTTGTTCCGGATTGGAACGGCTGTATGGTGATTCAACTCCAAAAAAAACGGAAAAGTACTTTCGAGATATTTAATGACAGATGGATCAACGGAGGTAACCTTCGACCAAATCGCCCGATCCGTACCCGGAAAGTGGTTCGTCAGTTCTTTTATTCCTTCAATCGAAAGTACTTCCTTGACGGAAGATGCTACCATCTCATGCTGGGAAAAGATCGCCATTTTGACCCGGCTATTTCCTATGTCAATCACTAAATTCAAATCTGACCTGTTTTTATGTTCATGCTTATATCCAATGCAGTCACTGAATGGGTGAGGGCGCCAATCGAAATGTAATCCACCCCAGTTGCTGCCACCACCCTGACTCTGTCGAGATTCATGTTTCCAGATGCTTCAACTTTGGCCCTGTGGTTGATCAGCTCAACGCATGTTTTCATCATCTCATTCGACATGTTGTCGAGCATGATGATATCGACATGCATCGCCAAGGCTTCGAGTACTTCCTCCATGGTAGTGGTCTCCACTTCTATTTTTATACCTGCCGGAACATGGTTCCTGATCTGTTCGACTGCGTTTTTAATCCCGCCTGCCACCTTGATATGATTGTCCTTGATCAGGACCATATCATAGAGTCCGATCCGGTGGTTTTCTCCTCCACCTGCCATTACCGCATATTTATCCAGCAACCTTAATCCGGGTACGGTCTTCCTGGTATCCAGGATTTTCGTGTTGTATCCTGAAATCTTTGCAGTATATAGTGCTGTTGCAGTGGCTATACCGCTCATCCGCTGTAAAAAATTTAGCGCCAGACGTTCCCCTGATAGCAGGGCTCGGAAAGGACCGCTCATCTCAACGAGAAGGTCTCCATTTTTAATCTGATCGCCATCCTGAACGATGGGTTTCCACGAAAACTGCGGAGTTAAATACCTGAAAACTGCTTCGGCTACATCCAGACCGGCAATGATACCATCTGCCTTTGCTACCATGGTGGCTGTACTGACCATTGCATCGGGGACCAGGGCATCTGTCGTAACATCACCCGTTCCAATGTCTTCCAGCAAGGCATTTTCAATCAGTAATCCAATGTGTTGAATATCTATTTTGTTCATATTATATACTGTTTCTAACAGCTTCCATACTAATTTTCTTTCCTTTTTCCTGTATGATGTGATGAACCAGATCAGGAGATTCCTCTTGAAAATCTGACCTTACGTGTCCGCCACGACTTTCTTGCCTTTCGTTGGCAGAAAGGCAAATCAGGCTGCAAATGGTTGCCAGGTCATTGATTTTCTTACGGTTGTAATCGCTCTGATTTTCGGGATATTGTTCAATGATCTCATTGAACCGGCACAATGCCGACGACATATCAATGAAGTTCCGAACGATACCCACCTGATTGCTCATCAGTTGTGATAATTCGTTCTTGATATCGAGGTAGACCTGATCAGACTCCTTATGCAGGATGATTTCTAAGGCTGAATGATCATAGTCCGATGGTAATGGCAGTTCTTTTGCTTTTTCAATGAGCCGTTTGCCGAAGACCAGGCATTCGAGCAACGAATTGCTGGCGAGCCTGTTGGCGCCCATGACACCTGATGATGCCACTTCGCCACAGGCAAAAAGTCCCTTGATATTGGTCTGTCCCCACAGATCAGTCCGGATGCCGCCAACCGAATAATGGGCTGCGGGAGAGATTGGGATCAAATCTTTGGTCAGATTAATTCCAAACTCCTTCAGCTTTGCATCTATCGAGGGAAACCTTTCCTTCAGGAAATTAGCATCAAGATGTTTCAGACTGAGGAATACTGTAGAATGTGTCTCCTGCATCCTTTTGAAGATCGCGGAAGCGACGATGTCGCGTGGCGCCAGTTCTGCCATGGGATGAACTTTTAGCATAAAACGCTCGCCGTACTTATCCATCAAATGAGCTCCTTCTCCCCTGACAGCTTCACTGATCAGGTAGGCATCTTCTCCGTCAAGTGAAAGGGCGGTAGGGTGAAACTGAATGAATTCCATGTCGGCCAGTCTGGCGCCGGCATTCCAGGCGAGTGCAATGCCGTCTCCGGTTGCTGTGTAGGGATTGGTAGAACGTGAATAAATTCGGGAGAGGCCGCCTGTCGCAAGGATCGTCGCCCTGGCCCTGAAAATAGAATTCTCACCGGTGCTGTAATCCAGAGTTTGGATTCCTGAGCAGATACCCTTGCTGGTAAAGATCTTTACGGCTGTGGTGTATTCAAATGGAGTGATCCGGTGATTTTCCAAAATCTTTTTCAGCATGAAACCGGTCATTATTTTTCCAGTGGCATCCCCATCTGCATGCAGTATCCTGCGCTGTGAATGTCCGCCTTCGAGCCCGAGGATCAACTCCCCGCTATCATCCCTGTCGAATTGCAAACCCATCGAAATCAATTCCTTTACCCTGGCAAGGCCTTCATGAACCAGAATCGAAGAAGCGTCCAGATCACAAAGTCCGCGGCCTGCAGTTAAAGTATCCAGCAGGTGATACTCCGGATCATCATCGGGTCCAATGGCTGCGGCGATTCCGCCTTGTGCATTGTATGAATTGCTGATGTCAAGCTCCGACTTGGAAATAAGGGCAACAGTTCCATGGGCGGAAGCATGCCAGGCTGCCAAAAGACCTGCCAAACCACTGCCCACAACTACAAAATCAAATTCAAATTGTCTCATTGACACCATTGGATACCCCACTTAAAATTGAGCGATAAAAGTAATATATCTGATCAATCTCCGGGGAAAGACCGCTATATTTGTATGAAATCGGAACCAAATATAGGCATGATTCAAGATAATTTGGTAAGTTTAGATTTTGTTAACTAAAATTAGTCGGAAAGATGAAAAGTACTGCAATTTTAACAATTCTGATCGCCGGTTTTTGCTTTTCAACAGTTACCTGTGTTGCACAGAATACAGTTCAACCACCGAAGCAGGAAAAGGGCGCAAAGGTTGTCATTGGAGAAGATCCTGTTAAGGTTAAGCATGATATGACATTACTGGCTGATTCCATCTATCATCAGCTTGGAACTGATCAAGGAACTGATCTGAAGGAAAAAAAAGTAACAGTAACTGTCATTGAATCTGGTGATGGCACCGGGAATGGCAGTACCTTTACCTACACCATAGGAGACAGCCTTCAGAACAAGGAGGGACACAAAATCGTCAGATCCGCTGGAGGGCAAAAGATGATCATCATGCGCGATGGCAAAAGCGAAGATATTGATTTAACAGCCATGCCCGCTACTGGGAAAAGATACAAAATCAACGGTTTTTCACTACGAGATCCCTTTGCTTTCGATCCAGCGGATACTACAATTGTTTCCTATAAAAGGAAAGATATGGCGAAAGGCCTTGAGAAAATCACCATTGTACGGAAGAAAGCATTAGCGGTCAGTAAGTAAGATATAGAATAACATATAGCGTTCCAATAAATTTTAATGATTGACCAATTTAAAATCTAACCCATGAAAGATTATTTTAATTTTAGTTTGACAGGGAAGAAATTTTTCCCGATTTGGATTCTGTTTTTATTGTGTTTTGCTGCTCCTTACATGACCTTGTTGTTGAAAATGACGAGTTTTCGTCAAGGGGGTACTTCACCTGCATTGATATTCCCGATTTTAATCTTATTGTTTCTTGTTGCATTCGTATTTTCATTTTACATGGCCAAATTGATGATCGAAAATGTAATTTTCAAGGACATGCCTGTTAAATTTTCAGGATCTTTTGGCGAATTTCTTTGGAAAGTTATACTTGGATTGTTTTTAACCATAATAACCATCGGCATATATATGGCTTGGTTTATAGCGGACCTGCAAAGATATTTTGTAAACAATTCATCCTATGATTCTGAATCTTTGGAGTTCAAAGGCAAGGGAGGAAAATTATTTGTGATTTTATTGCTGACCTTAATGCTTCCAATGATTGTATTAATAGCACTAATGCCTATGTTGATAATTGGTCATCCGGAAAATGCCAAAATGGTTGGTCTTTTATTTCAAATTGTCATGGTCGATTGTTTTGGATGGAAGCCCCTGGGAAATCGGCCCAAAATGCCACGGCGCATCCATATGCGTCCCGGCGTGGCTGTCTAACCGGAGATTTTCATTGGCCAGACCGAGAGAATCCGGCAGAACTGAAGACGTGATGACAGGGGCTTCGCGGCCGGCCGGAATTTCGATTCGCAGGATGCCGGCGAAATGTCCGCCCAGATGCGCCATGCGGCTTTCCAGCCAGTTGCCGCCGTG
>CAIUUO010000036.1 GCA_903902325.1 uncultured Bacteroidia bacterium | reverse complement strand
TTTGTAACCCATACGCACCATAACATACGCCAAATGCCATGCGGGGAAAGTAGATCAACCACGTTTCTCCTGCCGGAAACACAAACCAAACTAAAACCAAAAATAATCATAACCCGCCCGGCACTTGGCGTCGGAACGTTAGCGCTAATGCCCAAGAAAGACAGACATGTCAAAAAATAACCCGACAAAAATTTGCAAATAGTTACCTAATTAGCTAACTTTGTCTCATGAATGAAGGTTTTATCAGGGACATTTATTATTACAAAAGCTTCTATTTGGATTTTTTTGCGACACTTAAACCAGAGGTCAAAAGGAAATTCAACTGGACTTTGAAATTAATAGCCACAATCGACAGAGTTCCTGTTAAATATTTCAATTACATGAAGGATACAACTGGACTCTTTGAAGTTAGAGTAGAAGTGGGTAGTGATATTTATAGAGTATTCAGCTTCTTTGATGAAGGACGACTTATCATATTGCTGAACGGATTTCAGAAGAAATCGCAGAAAACACCTAAAATGAAATTGAATTAGCTGAAAAATTAAAAAAACAATATTTCGATGAAAAACGTGAAAAATAAGAATTTAACATCCTTTACTGACCATCTGGATTCGCAGTACGGTAAAAGAGGAAACCCTGAGAGAGAAGAATTTGAGGAAGGATTTGAATCTTTCAGAATTGGGGTGATGCTTCAAGAACTTCGTAAAGAGCAAGGAATGACTCAGGAGCAACTTGCCGCTAAATGCGGTACAACAAAGACATATATTTCCAGAATTGAAAATGATGCTTCCGATATAAGGCTTACAACATTGATGCGAATTGTTCGTCAAGGATTTGGGAAACATTTAAAAATGAGTGTAGAAATTTAAAGCACATAGCGCTAACACAGGCTACAGGCAAAAGCGGCTGAAGTAAAGGCTGCCGCAACGAAACCCATCCGGATCCATGATCCTGCCGGATCAGAAGACACTCGATTTCCGCTTCAGCCTATAGCCTCAGAACGTTAGCAACCATGAGAAAAAACCACTTACAATGGAAGCAGAGATTAAAATTGGAAAGAAATTATTTATCAGAAGCGTTGGGAAAGACGAATATTGGCTTCAAGATATTATCTACCAAAACCCAACTGTTCTTGGTCTCGGGGACTTAGTTACAGTTAACAAAGAAAAGAAACAATCCAGTGGAGGTCGTTTAGATATTCTTTTGAAGGAACCTTCTGAAAACTTGATGTATGAAGTTGAAGTTATGTTAGGTGAGACAGACCCATCACACATAATTCGAGCTATTGAATATTGGGATAATGAAAAAAGAAAATATCCCCAAAGACAGCATTTCTGTGTTTTAGTGGCTGAATCATTTGATCGCAGATATTTTAATGTGATTCAATTGATGAGTCTAAATATCCCAATGATTGCTATCCAAGCTGATTTATTGGATGTTAAAGGAGAAAAAATTTTAAACTTTACAAAAGTAATAGATATTTATATTGAACCACAAGAAGATGAAGAAGACGTAAAACAAGTAAATGAATCAACTTGGAATACATATTCACCTTGGACTAATTCAAACGCAAAAGAAATATTTGATATTCTCAAAGACCAAAACGAAAGGGTAGAATTACGATACACTAAAAGTTACATTAATATAAACATCGACGGACGAAATTTATATTGGTTCAGCAAACGGATGAAGCCTACATCTGCACTTCATTTTTCTGTAAAAGACGATGAGAAAGTTGACGCAATTAAAAAGATTCTTGAGGAAAATGAAATAGGTTATAATTATAACAACTACAAAGAATTTATGCTAAACGTTGATAGTAAATCAATTAAGAAAAACGCCGAAGTGATTAAGCAAATCCATTCAATAAAAAATAAGAAAACAACTGAAGATGTATGAATTACGGTTGCTAACAAACGCCAAATGCCATGCAGGGTCAAAAGGTTGCCTAAATCTATCCTGTTGGAAACACCATCCAAACTAAAACCAAAAATAATCATAACCCGCCCGGCACTTGGCGTCCACGTTCCCGCGCGATTGTATCGCGTGGTATTCCACTTAAAATTTAGATACCACAATCTCACGGCCATAATCGCCAGGCCAGCCACTGTAGATTTTCTGCACCGGAAACTATACCTTCTCTGACAGGAATTTACAAGAAAGGATTTGCTTTCACTAAACCACGCGATGCAATAGCGCGGTAGCGTAGGCACTCTTCGGAATGATGGACGGAAGCAAGTGAATCCCGCATTTATCCTGCCCAAAATTCATCGCTTAACAGCAGAACGAACCAAAACAGCATCAAACAAGTTGCAACTCGCACTGTTGATGGCAGATTGCTTCTACGCCAGCTGGCGGATCACAATGACATGGTTCGGGGAACAGAAGATTTTTTTACAATCCCTGCAAAAGATCATTCAGGGGACTTATCTTTGCGACACATCGCAATCCTAAAAAAATCGATTTTGGCTGATTATCTTGACAATCTGAATGAGGCGCAACAGCAGGCAGTCCTGAACGTGGAAGGACCATCCCTGATCATCGCAGGCGCCGGTTCTGGAAAAACGAGGGTCCTTACCTACCGCATCGCCCACCTTTTGAAAAACGGGGTGCCCCCTTCCTCCATCCTGGCCCTTACTTTCACCAACAAGGCAGCCCGTGAGATGAAGGAGCGGATCGCCGCAGTTGTCGGACAGAACATTGCCAGGTATCTCTGGATGGGTACCTTCCACTCCATTTTTTCGCGAATCCTGCGTGCGGAGGCTTCCCTGATCGATTATCCTTCCACCTTTACCATCTACGATACCCAGGATGCCAAGAGCCTCATGCGTACGATCCTCAAAAGCATGAACCTGGAGGAAAACAGCTACAAGCCTTCAGCAGTCATGAACAGGATCTCCGCTGCCAAGAACAACCTGGTCCGCCCGGCAGAGTACAAGTTAAACGATGCCATCCGCGAAGCGGACACCGCTGCAAGGATTCCAAGGACCGGCGAAATCTATGAGGAATATGTCAGGCGGTGCAAAAACGCCGGGGCGATGGATTTCGACGACCTGCTGCTGATGACCAACGTGCTTTTCAAACGCTTTCCTGAAACCCTCCAAAAATACCAGCATCTGTTCAGATACATTCTGGTGGATGAGTACCAGGACACCAATTACTCCCAGTACCTGATCGTCAAGAAACTGGCGGAGCTACACCACAACCTCAGCGTGGTCGGGGATGATGCGCAAAGCATCTACTCTTTCAGGGGAGCCCGGATCGAAAACATCCTCAACTTCAAAAACGACTATCCGGATTACAAGGTTTATAAGCTCGAACAAAACTACCGTTCCACCCAAACCATCGTCAACGCGGCCAACAGCATCATTGCCAAGAACAAGAACCAGCTGCAGAAAACGGTTTACAGCGAGAACGATTCAGGTGCAAAAATCAAGGTATTAAATGCCCTGAACGATCAGGAGGAAGGATTCCTGGTGGTCAACGAGATATTTCAGAAACGGATGGCAGTAAACGACAGCTACGCCGATTTCGCCATTTTGTACCGAACCAATGCCCAATCGAGGGTTTTTGAGGAAGTTCTGCGCAAACGCAACATCCCCTACAAAATTTATGGCGGCCTTTCCTTTTATCAGCGGAAAGAGATCAAGGATATCCTTGCCTATTTCCGCCTGGTAATCAACCAGAAAGACGATGAATCCTTCAAAAGGGTTATCAACTATCCGGCAAGGGGAATCGGCGCCACCACGATCGGAAAGATGGAGGAATTTGCATCGATGAACGACTCCAGCATGTTTTCAGTCGCTATGGACGCAGATCTGATGCACAAGGCAGGATTAAACGCCGGAACATCCAAAAAAGTAAATGAATTCGCCAACCTGATCCTTACATTTTCGGATCGTTCGATGACCATGGAAGCATACGAAATGGCGAACCGTATCGCATCCGAAAGCGGCATCCTGTCCGAGTTGTACCAGGATAAATCGCCCGAAAACATCAGCAGGTATGAGAACACGCAGGAGTTGCTGAATGCGATCCAGCAGTTCACCCTGGATGCCGTGGAGGAAGGCCATTCTGCCCTGCTTCCGAATTTTCTGGAGGAAGTATCCCTTCTGACCGACCAGGACAACGAGAAGGCTGAAGATTTCGACAAGGTGACCCTGATGACGGTGCATTCATCCAAAGGACTGGAATTCAATACTGTATTTATCGTAGGCCTCGAGGAAAACCTCTTCCCTTCCGGATTCACTGGTACCATTACCCTCTCCGAACTGGAAGAGGAACGCCGGCTTTTTTATGTCGCACTCACCCGCTCCAAAACGACCGCTTTCCTCTCTTTTGCGCAGCAGAGGTTCAAGTGGGGCAAAACTGAATTCTGCCACCCCAGCCGCTTCATCGGGGAGATCGATCCCCAATACCTCGACATTCAAAGCAGCAGGTTCTTTCATCATCATGTTTCAGATGACTCCTCGGGTACTTCCGGCGGAATCAACAGAAACCAATCCTCACCGGAAGGAAGAACTACATTCCTTCCTCCCAAATCCTCCTCGACACTTGGAGCCAATTACAGAAAGCCCATCGATTCCGGGCCGGCCGAACCTTTTGATGCTGTAGATCCCGATTTGCTGAAGATTGGCATGTTCGTGGAGCACCAGCGCTTTGGGAGAGGCAAAATTGTTGACCTGGAGGGTGCCATGCCGGAGAAAAAAGCCAAAGTTTTCTTTGCCAATGCCGGGGAGAAACAGTTGCTCCTCAAATTTGCCAAATTAAAAATTGCGGATGACCAACAGTGATTCTTGTGAATCGCAGCATACATAACTGAAAGGCTGCATAACGTTTACAACTTCCATTTTCACCAAAACGCTTTGTGAACCTTTGTGTCTT
>CAIUUO010000035.1 GCA_903902325.1 uncultured Bacteroidia bacterium | reverse complement strand
CGAACCACTATCAAGAGCCGCCAAACGGGCGGCACATATTTTACCCACCGCCTTGTGGAATCCGTCCGCACAACTCAAGGGGTACGGCACTCATCGTTACCCACAAGTCTGATTTCCTCAACAATATCAAGGCGCAGACTTTTGATTTAACGTGTTGGAAAACAAGCAAATTTTTGACTTGTGGGTAACGATGCGGGTTAAGACGCTGGTCACCCAAATCGATGTCTTGGAGCTCTTCTGCCAAAGCAATCATGGTTAACTCCTCATTATTGAATAAACTTAACCATGATACTACACGCAACTGACTGTTATCGCAATCCAGGTTTGGTCGCCGTCTCTATCGGGTCACCCCAGCGAGGCTCGGAAGCCGGACGAACTCATGCGGATCTCTGTTCCAGGCGGTGCGCAGAGATGTGGGTAACGATGTGGCTATAGGTTTGGTAATCGCCCGCATGGCAGCCCCCGGCAGCGAATTATCCACGCATAACTGGCTGCAAGAGCATAGTGGGCTTGGCGAACTACTGGGTTGGGACTTTGCGCGCACCAGCCTAACCCAGCTTTATCAAGTGACCGACCTGCTGCTCAAACATAAAGAAGTAATGGAAAAATTCCTCTTTGAGCAAGAAAAGAGAGCTTTTGAGTTTGAAGAAACCATTACGTTGTACGATCTGACCAATACCTATTTTGAGGGGGAAGGGGCAGAAAATGAATTGGCAAAGCATGGTCGTTCCAAGGAAAAACGTTCCGACTGTCCGTTGGTCACCCTGGGATTGCTCCTTGATGGCAGCGGTTTCCCCAAGAAAAGCAAGGTCTTTGCGGGCAATGCCAGCGAACCGGCCACCCTTGCCGAGATGATTTCCCGGTTGGAAAAAGATACCCAGGAGGGGCGGTGTATTGAGGAGAAAAAGTCATTTCAAGCAAGCGATATGGTACAGCTTACATTAAAAACAAAACCAACCATCGTCATGGATGCCGGACTGGCCACCGAGGCTAATCTGCTCTGGTTGACGGAACAGGGATACCATTACGTTGTGGTCAGCAGGAAACGCCATCGCCAGTTTTCCGAGGAAGATGCTGTCATCATCAAGGACGAAGAACAGGGGTCGGTTAAAGTGCATCGGGTCGTTAATGAATCAACAAAAGAGGTTGAATTATATTGTCATTCTGAACGACGCGAGAAAAAAGACGAGGCCATCCTGGACAGTTTTTCACAACGTTATGAAGCAGGTTTGGAAAGATTGAAAGCGGGTTTGGACAAAAAAACCGGTTGCCGTGATCATGGTAAAATCATGGAGCGACTGGGTCGTTTGAAGGAACGATACGCCCGTGCAGCACAGCACTACACCGTTGATGTGACCGTTGATCCATCGGGAAAGAAGGTGACTGCCATTCAATGGCAATTGAAAGAAGCTCAAAAACCGGCCGTTGCGCACCCAGGCGTTTACTGTTTGCGCACCAACCAGATGGAATGGAACGAAAAAACCATCTGGCATACCTACACCATGCTCACAGACCTGGAATCGGTTTTCCGCAGTTTGAAGTCCGAGTTGGGATTCAGACCGGTGTTCCATCAAAAAAAAGGCAGAGTGGAGAGCCATCTCTTCATCACCGTACTGGCCTACCACGTGGTGCATGGCATTCGCCACCAGTTGAAAGCCAAGGGTATCAACGACTCCTGGAATTCCTTGCGGAAAAAATTGGCTGGCCAAAACCGTACTACCGTTACCATGAATCACCAAAATGGACAGCAAATCCACATTCGAAAAAGCACCCGCCCAGAACCTCCCCAGCAGGTGATCTACGATGCTCTGTGCATCCCTTACCTGCCTGGCAAGGTCGAAAAGACCATCATCTGATCAGGAAAAATTTGCAAGTTGTAGTGCCATAAGCGTGCCGGATGTTCATCTATCTAATTGATATATAATAAATTTTGCACTACAGTCTGCGAACTTGGGT
>CAIUUO010000034.1 GCA_903902325.1 uncultured Bacteroidia bacterium | reverse complement strand
TGCCGGGTAAATCCTCCAATCATAAGGAAAACTACCCCAACAGTAGTCCGATGGTCGCTCAATTGTTTCACTGGGTAAACATCTGTAAGGGCAATGATCAGTATGATCAGGCAGATTCCTGAGAGAATGCTTAGAAATATCAGTAAGTACAACCTCATTGTTTCTACAATTAATTGAATTATTAAAATAGTTCTTTACATTTCACCCTTCGACCCCTTCGACAAGCTCAGGGACCGGATTGTCTTCATATATTATTGACCCTTCGACAGGCTCAGGGAGCTATCCTCAGGAGTCACACTCCAAAGTCATTCCGTCTCTCCGTCTATCCGTCTCCAAGTCCTTCCCTATCCTGTGATCGCAGCCGGCAAACCTTTCTTCAAAATCTTCCTGTCGGCCTTTGCTTTCGGCATGAAGATATCTTCCTGAGTCAGATGGACCTCCCTGATCACCTTCAGGCAATACTCCATCCTGTAAAGGTCATCATTTTTGGTGTTGTTGGTTCCAAATGTAAATTTGACACCTGCCTCTTTTGCCTTTTTGATGAAGGCAATACTCGGTATTTTGTACCTGGCATTTATTTCGAGGGCAACCTGGTTCCGCAACAGCACGTTGACAACCCTTTCCATCCTTTCCTTTGTCCAGAGTTCATCGTATCGCGCTGCCAGCTGAGCAGGCAGGAATGTAGGGTTCACATAAATATCTACTGGCTCATTTTCCATGATACCTTCAATTTTCCCAACAAGCATATCCATAAACTGCTGGTCATTATCAACAAAGGTTTCATCCGGCATCCAGAGTCGCATCCTGCGGCCTTTCTGGTCAGTCCAGGTCATGGCATCTGTGAAAATATAGTCGAATCCGGCTACTGCCTCCGGAGAAAACAGAGTCACCCATTCGCGGCCCTCACACTGCATGGCTTTGAAAACCGGCTCTTTCTGAATACTCTTCAAATAAATGTTTAGGGTAGAATCGTTTGTGACAGGGAACTTGAGTCCGCAATTCGCGGCAACTCCATAGCAAAAACCGTTATCCATGGCATGCTGATGAGCCTGGTCCATGGTCAGTCCGCCTTTCAAGTGTACATGAAAATCGATTAATGGAAACTCCCTTTGATTCAGGCTGTCAATCACCTCCTGCAGGGAATCAATTTTAACCGTCGGAAGAATAGGTGCGATTTCCTCCGTGACAGGCTTAATTTTCATTTCACCGATTACGATATCGCCCTGTTCATTGATTTTTCGAAGAGAAATAAAACTTCTGGAAAGCACAATCCCTGTCAGATTTTCAAGTCTTTTAGCATTGGCAGGTTCGATGTATTCGCTGATCAGTTTGCCGTTCACTGAGACGGAGATGTGATTCCCCATCACAATAATATTGAGGTCGAACCACTCGTTGTCCTCTGCATTGCGGACGAAATTATTCCTGATTTTGCTCAAACTTCCCGTTTTTTGGGCGAAACCCGTGCTGTAATCACTGTTATTAATCACAACGGAATAACCTCTTGAATGTTTTTCATCATAACTCTTTGAGGTAGCAAAATTGATTTGTCCGATCGCCCCCTGTGTTGTCTTTATTTTTAAAGACATCTCGAAGTTCTGAATTCTGAATCTGGAAGTAAGGGAGGCTCCATTCTTCTCCAGATGAAATTGATCCTCCTTCACAGCGCAATCCCTGCTTTTCCAATATTTCTCCAGATTGCTTTTATCGATTTTGGTCACAACACCCGGCTCAGGTCCCCTGTACCTAGCAATTAAGTACACAGCTACCGCCAGTACTAGAAAAACAGGCAGAATTCTCTTGATCAGCATATCAGAATATTTATGTTTTTACTGCAAAAATCGCTCAGGATTTTGCCATTTTCCTCCGGTAATTTTCAACCTCCCAGTTGTCAATAAAAGCAATTTGTTCATCATTGAGAAATTTGGGCCCGCCAAAATTCTCAGTATAGAAACTGATTTTCAATATATTTTCATACACATCCAATACATTCCGGGCCGATTTAGGACTATCTTCAATGCCGATAATTCCCTCACCCTGCAGCGCAAGCACTTTGGGAAGGTACCCGTAAGTATTGTAATAGGCAGTTACCTTTTCAGAAGCTGTTTTCAAAATTTCCTCTTCAGTAGTTTGCGACGGGATATAAAGATAATGAGCTTTGCAATAAACTATGTCATCCGGAGTAAAAGATTTATTTGCCTTTTTGAAAATTTCTTCATCAGAGACAAATCGTCTGTGCAAATCACATTTAAAACCCATTGCTGTATACCCGGCAAATCCCGGATGCAGTTTCTCTACCTGATCGATCAGCACCGACTCAAGTTCAGTTTTCTTGTTACAGGGGAGCTCATCCACAAGTTTTGCATCAATTTTAGTCATGATCTGGTCATAGATAAAATTGATCTCATCCGTTGTATCGGCTGCTACAAAAACTCCGTGGTTTTCAAGAAAGATGATTTGTGGTTCATGGCCCCTGATTTCTTTAAATTCGCGTATCCCTTCCCCCACCTTCTTAAAAAGAATATAACCCGGATCGGTATAGGGAACAAAGAGCGCAGTTTGCCCGAACAAGCTTTTACAGACTGCTTCAGCTTGCTGCGAACACATCACTCCGTTTACTTTCGTCGGATGAGTATGGACAACAAACCGGTAGCCAATCAGGTCATGCAGGGAAGTTTCGACGGAAGGGCGCAATTCTTTTGGAGAAATTATCGCCTCATAGAGATCTGCTTTGACTTCATTTTCACGCAAAAGAGGATCCCCACTGTATTCCTTTTTTGAGATCACACCCAGTTTTTCCCGGGAAAGGCACACAAAGCCGGATTCGTCGATGGTAGCCAGTGAGATTCCACTTGCCTTGATCCATATCTTCTCTTCGTTCTTGTAGGAAGTATTTCCGCCACCTGCGATGACATAGGAAGAATCCGCACCAAAAATGCGCGATATTTCCACCAATTGCTGAAGTCCGTTGTCCATTTTGCTCAATTTGTAAATAATCTGTCTCTTTTCTTTTTATAGGCAAAAGGAGAAAGGCAAAAGTTAATAACGCTCCGATCACAATTCTCTCCTATCCTTATTCTATCGCTCTTATCTCCTTGATCAACGATCCACAGACCGGAGTCCCTCACTTTTGCCTTTTGCCTTTTGCCTTTGTCTCTATCTTTTGGAAAGTACTTCCTTTTCGTATTCCTGAATCTCTTTCACATAGTCAGGCCCGACGGCCACATCCGATTGCATCAGGTAGTAGGCCCAAACGGCACCAATCGGCATCGTTTTCTGCTCTTCCAGGTATGCCAAACGCTCAAAATTCATTCCTTTCTCTTCCAATTCCTGCAATAGTTTTGTTGGTTCCAGAAGCGCAATCAGGAAGGCTTTTTGGGTAGCCCTTGCTCCTATCACATAAGCCCCGATCCGGTTGATGGAAGCATCAAAAAAGTCGAGTCCGATGTTGACCCGGCTCTGAAAATTGTTCCTGACAATCTCGTGTGCAATCAGTTGCAAGTCGTCATTCAGCGTAACCACATGATCCGAATCCCAGCGGATCGGACGGGTAACATGCAACAAAACCTCATCAAGGAACTGCAAACAGGAAGATATCTTGTCACCGACCTGTTCTGTCGGATGAAAGTGACCGTTATCCAGACAGATCAGTTTGTTGTTGGAAATGGCATAACCCAGGTAGAAATCATGAGATCCGACAGTCATCGACTCGGCACCAATGCCGAAAAGCTTACTTTCAACCGCATCTTTCATCTGGCTTTTCGGATAATCGATGGCCATGGCCTCGTCAAGTGATTTTTTCAGCAATGCCCGGTGACCGTTCCTGTCGATCGGAGTATCCTTTGATCCGTCAGGAATCCAGGTATTGTGAACACACGGAGTGCCCAATTGCTTTCCTATTTCAGCAGAGATGGCACGGCAACGTCTGACATGCTCCACCCAGAATTTTCGGTTTTCCTCATTTTTGCTGGAAAGGGTAAAGCCATCGGCAGCCCTTGGATGGGAGAAACAAGTGGCATTGAAATCCATGCCGATACCCAGTTTCTTACACCAGTCGATCCAGCTTTGGAAATGCTTCAGTTCGATCTGATCACGGTCGACGACCACCCCGCCAAAGTCTCCGTAAATTGCATGGAGGTTGATCCTGTGTTTTCCCGGCAGGAGGGTAAAGACTTTCTCCAGATCAGCTCGAACCTGTTGGATGTTGGTTGCTTTTCCGGGATAATTGCCTGTTGCCTGAATTCCGCCTCCTGAAAGAGTTGCATCCGGAGTTTCGAAACCACCCACATCATCAGTTTGCCAGCAGTGAATACTGATGCGTATCTCGTCCATTTTTCTCAATACCAGATCCGTATCGATCCCTATTGAGGCATATATTTCCCTTGCCGTAGCATAGGATTTTGAAATCATCTCCTTATTCATGGCTTTCAGTTTTTTAGTCGTTAAACAGCGTTGAGTTTCCGAAGGCAACAATGACCACCGACAAAAGTATCACTGCAATTCCTACCACGAAAGTACGGAACGTTTTGGATGAAACACCTTTCCACTCCTTGTTGTAGAGTCCCCACATATTGGCCGTTAGGATGATGGTAGACATGTGTAGGATCCAGGAACTGGCTCCGTTGCCCAGTTTGCTTTCTCCCATACCATAGAAGAAGAACTGCAGAAACCAGGTGGTGCCGGCAAGGGCCGCAAAGAAGTAGTTGTTCAGCAAAGGCTTCTTAATGTCCGTGAAATTGCTGTATGTCTTGTTTTTAAAGTTCAGGATGGTGGTCCATATCAGGTTGGTAGTCAACCCACCCCATAAGATAACCACGAAAATTACGTTGTTTTGGAAAAGGAATTCCCCTTGGTTGGGATTGGCAACTTTCCACGCTTCGTTGGCAATAATTGCCATTGGCTTTCCGGCTTCAATACCAAAATTAAAGAATGAACTCAGGATACCGGATATGACCGCAATGATCAAACCTTTTACAAGGCTAAACTCCTGAACACTGGCTTTTGTCTGCTCTGGCGTAAGTTCCTTCTCCTTCTTCCAGCCTGCGTTTCCTGAGATGGCAATACCGGTAAGGCAGACAAGAACACCCAGGAGCACCAACCTTCCACCAGGATTTCCCAGCATATGGATGAATGAAATTTTCCCGGCAGTTGGATTGATCGAATAATAAATAGGAGGAATAAGTGCACCGAATGCAGAACAGAAGCCCAAAACCACGGAGTTACCCAGCGACATACCCAGGTACCTCACACCCAATCCATAAGTAAGTCCGCCGATGCCCCAGAGGAGGCCCATCAGGTAGGTAATGGTCAGGATGTTGGTGGATGTGCTGCTGATGATGTGTGCAAAACCCGGAATGGTTAGCCAGGCAGCGAGTGGCGGAACAATCAGCCAGGAAAAAAGTCCTCCGATAATCCAATAACTCTCCCAAGCCCATCCCTTTACCTTGCTGAATGGCATGTAGAAACTTCCTGAAGCGAATCCGCCGATGGAATGAAAAATAACCCCTAAAAGTGCATTCATTTATAATTCTTGTTCGTTAGTATGGTTGTTAACTAATTACAAATTAAAAATTAAAGATTACAAATTGGAGGACTCCATTGAGATGTAATTTATTTGCTAAAAATAGATTAAAATTTAAGAAGTACTAGGCGGAAACGCAACTTTTGAACTTTACCGATGGTAATAATTTACGTATGGTCAATATCATTAGGACAATTCCCGTATTGTCCTTACCTTTGCGACCTATTTGAGTCATTCACTCCGTGTGCTTGAACACCACGTAAAAAACAAGTAAAATGAAAAGAACCGTTTCTGTCCTGTTCATGATTGCAGGCATCCTGTTTGCAATTTGTTTGTTGATATCCAACATCTTAGCAACAAAAATCATATTGATTGGCTCCTGGGCAGCACCTGCCGGGGTCCTGATATTTCCGATTGCCTACATCATCAACGACGTAATTGTTGAAGTTTGGGGATACCGGAAAGCACGGCTCATTATCTGGTCGGGTTTTGCCGTGAACATCATGGCCGTGCTGTTCTTCAGCCTGGCTATTGTCATGCCTTCAGCTCCGTTCTGGCACAACCAGGAGGCCTTTAACACCATTCTGGGAAGTACACCCCGGATCATTGCTGCCAGCCTGATGGCCTATCTGATTGGATCCTTCCTGAACGCCATCGTGATGAGCAGGGTGAAGGTGCTGATGAAGGGAAAAAACTTCTCCGTGCGGGCGATACTTTCGACCCTTGTCGGGGAAACTGCCGACTCCATGATTTTCATCCTGATAGCTTTCGCAGGAAACCTTCCTCTTAAGGCTTTGATCATCATGATTTTAACGCAGGCCCTTATCAAAACTGTTTATGAAATCCTGGTATTACCGTTCACCATCGTGGTGGTGAAATGGGTTAAGAAAGTGGAGGGATCAGATATATACGACCATGCAATTTCCTATAATCCATTTTTAATCAATCAGGTATGATGGATAGGACAAAAGCGCTCGTGGTCTATTCAGGCGGACAGGATTCGACGACTTGCCTTTTCTGGGCCAAAAAACAGTTCGACCAGGTTTTTGCCATTGCCTTTGATTATGGGCAAAGGCATCTCGTAGAATTGGAGGCTGCCAGGAAGATTGCAGAAACCGCAGATGTTCCGCTACAGGTATTTCAGTTGAATCTCTTAAGTGGCGTATCTCACAATGCCCTGACCGATACAGCCATTGCGGTTGAGTCTGACAAACCTGAGCACCGTCCTCCGAACACGCTTGTGGAAGGAAGGAACATGCTTTTCCTTACCTATGCCGCCATTTTCGCAAAGGTGAATGGCATTCACAACCTGATCACAGGTGTAGGTCAAGCCGATTTCAGCGGTTATCCCGACTGCCGGAACGAATTTATCCTATCCCTCAATCAGACTTTGAACCTCTCCATGGATTATGAATACCACATCCATACACCGCTCATGTGGCTTGACAAATCCGAGATCTGGCAAATGGCAGATGACCTGGGGGTCTTTGTAATTGTTAGGGATCAGACAGTTACCTGTTACCATGGTATCGCAGGAGAAGGTTGTGGTACCTGTCCTTCGTGCAGTTTAAGAAACAGGGGATTGAATAAATACTTAATTTCCAAATAAAATGGACGACCTGAATAGTTTGGGCAAAACAACTGCCTATGATTTCAACTATCGCCCCGATGTACTTGAGACTTTCGACAACAAGCATCCCGGCAATGATTACTTTGTGAAGTTCAATTGTCCGGAGTTTACGACACTCTGTCCGATCACCGGTCAGCCCGACTTTGCCACCTTGTACATCAGTTACATTCCAGGGCTGAAAATGGTGGAGAGCAAAAGCCTGAAACTTTATCTCTTCAGTTTCAGGAACCATGGCGATTTCCATGAAGACTGCGTCAACATCATCATGAAGGATCTGATCCAACTGATGGATCCGGGATACATCGAAGTCTGGGGAAAATTTACCCCGCGTGGTGGCATCAGCATTGACCCCTATTGCAACTATGGCAAACCGGGGACCAAATTCGTGCAAATGGCCGAGTACAGGCTGATGAACCATGATTTGTATCCGGAGAAGGTGGATAACAGGTAATTACAAATTAAAGATTACAAATTACAAATTATCGAACTCCCAGGATTTATAATTTGTAATTAAAATAAATTTTGATCCCTTCGACAGGGTTTCAGGGAGATGTAGCTTAGGTATCATTTAATCCCAACTAATTATCTACTACTCCAAAACCCTTCGACGTCTTCGACAAGCTCAGAGTAACATAACTTAGAGACCAAAAATTGTCTCTTACAATGTTTCTGCTACTCCCAAAACCCTTCGACAGGCTCAAGGACCGGATGATTTGCCATAGATTTAAAGGCCCTTCGACAAGCTCAGGGAGCATCAAAAATGCTATTTTGGAACTCCAAATTCAGTATAATTTCTTGCCAGTTTGATCAACTCCTCCTTTTTCCTTTTTATCAGCGCTTCCTTCTTTTTCCGGCTCCAGCCCTGAATTTGTTTTTCTCTATGAAAGGCATCTTCAATTCTGTCATATTCCTCCTGATAAATTAATTTAACAGGAAGGTGTTTACATGTGAAATTCGATCCTAACCCATTTCGGTGTTCCGACATTCGAGCACCAAGGTCGGTAGTACTCCCGACATAGTAGCTTCCGTCGGAACAAACCAAAATATACATATAGGCTGTCATTTTCGTCACATACATAAATTTGATATTTTGGAATTGAAACAAAATTCTTGATAAACCTCCCTGAGCCTGTCGAAGGGGCATGTATTATTATTGCGATATCCGGTCCCTGATTTTCGGTCCCTGAGCTTGTCGAAGGGGTCGAAGGGTCTTTGGAGTCGAACATAATTCCCTTTTCATAAACCTATTTAAGAATTAAAGATACTTTTCATTTATTTTACGACTACCTGCCCCTGATTTTTCGGTCCCTGAGCTTATCGAAGGGTCTTTGGAGTCGAACATAATTCCCTTTTCATAAACCTATCTAAGAATTAAAGATACTTTTCATTTATTTTACGACTACCTG
>CAIUUO010000033.1 GCA_903902325.1 uncultured Bacteroidia bacterium | reverse complement strand
GGTGATAAAACGTTTTACACCATTCAGGTACCAGGTTCCCTTCTTTTCGTCATAATGAGCCTTCAACTGAACTGCCTGAAGATCTGATCCGGCATCTGGCTCTGTGAGATCCATGGCCATGGTTTCCCCGTTTACGACGCGGGTCAGGTAACGTATTTTCTGCTCTTCGGTGGCAAACTCATTCAGGGTCTCTGCACAATCCTGCAAACCCCAGATGTTGACAAATCCGGCATCAGCCCTGGACACAATGTCAGCAGCCATAATATAAGGGACAATCGAGAAATTCAATCCGCCAAACCTTCTTGGCAGCGTAATTCCCATCAGTCCCGACTGAACCAGGGCATCGAGGTTTTCTTGTGTACCACGGGCATATTTGACATGCCCGTCAACAACCTGTGGTCCTTCTGCGTCGATACTCTCGGCATTGGGTGAGATGATATCACCGCTAATCTCTCCCACAACTTCCAATACGCGATCGTAACTGTCCATCGCATCTTCGAAATCCATCGGAGCATAGTCATATAATTCCTTGTCCACGAAATTCCGTTCCTTCAATGATACAAGCTTTTGCATCATCGGATGGTCCAAATGAAATTTCAGGTCTTTATTATCGTTGTAAAAATTTGCCATTTTGAATGATATTATTGGGGATACCCCGATTCAACCACGATTTACTTCGTATTTAATTTGTAATACTTGATCATCTTTGGAATGACCTCAGCGATATCACCTGTAATTACATAATCGGCGATGGAATTGATAGGAGCTTCAGGATCAGAATTGATCGAAATAATCTGGGCTGACTCCTCCATTCCGGCACGGTGCTGTACCTGACCTGAGATGCCGCAGGCTATGTACAATTTCGGGCGAACGGTAATACCCGTCTGGCCGATCTGACGGTCATGCTCAGCATATCCTGCATCGACAGCCGCCCTTGAAGCACCAACTTCAGCACCCAATACTGCAGCAAGATCGTACAATAACTTGAAGTTCTCCCTGGAACCAACTCCATAGCCACCCGAAACAACAATTGGTGCACCCTTGATGTTGATCTTTTTCTTTTCAGTGTGCCTTTCAATGATCTGAACAGCAAAATCCAGGTCAGAAACATATTTGGAAATATCAAGGTGATTTACCTTACCCTGATAAGCAGCATTGACTATTTCCTTCTTCATTACTCCTTCCCTGACAGTGGCCATCTGCGGACGGCAGTCGGGATTGATAATGGTGGCAATGATATTTCCACCAAAGGCAGGTCTGATCTGATAGAGCAGATCCTTGTAAACTTTATCTGCTTTCTTGTCTTCGTGATCTCCAATCTCAAGGCTGGTGCAATCAGCTGTCAATCCACTGTGCAAAGCAGAGGACACCCTTGGCCCCAGATCCCGGCCAATAGGTGTGGCACCCATCAGGGCAATCTGTGGTTTCTCTTCGCTGAACAATTTGTTCAGGATGGAGGCATGGGGCAATGTGGTAAAGGGTTCGAGACGGGGGTCATCGGCAATGTGCAGCACGTCTACTCCATAAGGTAGAATCTGTTTCTCAACTCCGTTTAACCCGGACCCGATTACCACTGCCTCAAGCTGACAAGACAGCTGGTTGGCCAGACTCCGGCCTTTGGTAAGCAATTCGAGGCTAACCTCAGCCACTACTCCTTCTTCAACTTCACAGTATACAAATAAGTTGTTCATTCTCAATTTATTAAATTTTTGAAATCGTTAGCCGATTACATGGCTTTCAATCAGCTCTTTCATCAACTCGTTGATGCCTTCATCTGCCATTGTAAGCTTTTTGGCGTCTTTTGCCTGCAAAACCACGTTGTCGATCTTTTTTACCTTGGTAGGAGATCCGGTTAGACCCAACTGGTCGGGTTCAGCCTTGATGTCGTTGACAGTCATTTCACGGATATACAGGAATGGACGGTTGTCGTATAAGTGCGTATAATCTTCACTGGCTTCCTGTTTTTCAGTAACAGTTCTGGCATGTTTGTATTTCATCAGCATCTTGACGTTTCTTGAACGGCAATCGGGAGCACTGCTATTAACAGTCAGGAGCATGGGAAGCGGTGCCTTTACAGTCTCCACACCATTGTCAAGCCGACGACGAACCACAATGGATGATTTCTCAATTTTCAATACCTCTTCCACATAAGTTACCTGAGGTAGATTGAGCTTCTCAGCGACCTGCGGACCTACCTGAGCAGTATCTCCGTCAATAGCCTGACGACCTGCGATGATCAGGTCGAAATGCCCCATTTCCCTGATGGCCTGAGCCAGGGCATAAGAGGTTGCCAGTGTATCTGATCCGGCAAAGGCTCGGTCAGTTAACAAGACACCACTGTCGGCACCACGATACAAGCCTTCCCTGATAATTTCAGCAGCTCTTCCTGGCCCCATCGTCAAAATGGTAATTGTAGATCCGGGAACTAAATCTTTCACCCTCAAAGCTACTTCGAGCGCATTCAGATCTTCCGGATTAAAAATTGCAGGAAGTGCCGCACGGTTAACGGTTCCGTCGGCCTTCATGGCATCTTTCCCGACGTTTCTGGTATCCGGCACCTGTTTGGCCAATACGATTATTTTTATACCCTTCATTTGTATGATTTATATTTTCAACTTCGGGTGGCAAATATAAAACTTCATCAAATGGTTACCAAACCGTTGTAAATACTCAAAATCGGATCTCCCGGCAGAATCTGCGGGGGATGGGGCGAAAAAACCTGCAAAATAAGGTCTGAAGTCAAATCAGACAAGACTTTGGAACAAATAAATTGCACGTTCGAAAAAAAGAATATGAAATTATCCATGAAATAATTTAGAATGATTTTTTATTACTTGGCAGTCATGGAAGGCGGAGGAGAATGAATTCCCCATTTCTTGTTCGGTTCGGAGCCCATTTCGAAAACGAGAGTACCGCCTTTGACAATCTCGACATGAGCAATCCAGGGCCTGTCGAACGGTTGTCCGTTCAATGTGGCAGACTGAATGAATTTGTTGGTTGCCGGATTGTTTTTGGCCACAATCGTAAAGGTCTTATTACCGCCCAGGTGCATCACGACTTTTTCGAACAACGGAGATCCAATGTTATAGACCGGAATTCCCGGTGTCACGGCATAAATTCCCATTGAGCTGAGGGCATACCACGAGGAAAGCGAGCCCATGTCTTCATTCCCGCATATTCCTCCGGGGCCCGATTGATACAATTGTTCACACACCTGCCTGGTGCGCTGCTGTGTTTTCCATGGCTCTCCCGAGTAGTTGTAAAGATAGGCAACGTGGTGGGAAGGCTGGTTTCCCTGTACATACTGGCCAATCGTACCTACTACCCCGACGTATTTTGGTCCGGTAATATTGGGATCCATGGTAAAAAACTGATCCAGTTTATCATTGAATTTCTGGTTGCCCCCAAAGAGATTGATTAGTCCCTGTACATCATGCTGCACCGACCAGATATATTGCCACGCATTGGATTCAGTATAATGCCTGGAGGGACGCCTGCCAACCAGTAACGGATCAAAATACCTGTACCAGGTGTGCTTACCCAGCGTATCAATCACCTGCTCCCTACCGTTCAAGGCTTCCAGGAACGTACCATCCGCTTTTTTCGGCCGCATAAAACCGGTAGTGCCATCCCATACATTTTTGTAATTGAGCGCCCTTTTTGCAAAGATTTCATAATCTGCAGTCTTCCCAAGTGCTTTGGCCATTTGGGCGATGCACCAGTCATCATAAGCCAGTTCGAGTGTGTTGGGAACCGCTTCCGTAACCTTGTCGATCGGAGCATAACCCAGTTTCAGGTAAAATTCGAGTCCCGAACGTGCTGCACTGGCAGGCACAGGCGGCTTTGGTAACTCCAACGCCTTTTTCCGAATGGCCTGATAGGCATATTCCACGTCAAAATCCCGGTAGCCTTTCATATAAGCATCCACAATGATTGGGATCAGATGGTCGCCTACCATACCTTCTCCGTAAACATTCAAAAAGTGCTGTGCAGGCATCCAGCCAAAATCCCTGGCTTTGGCAACGATGGATTTCAGGAAATCATTCACATGATCCGGCGCAATGAGCGTCAGGAACGGGTGCTGCGACCGGTAAGTATCCCAGCATGAAAATGATCCGTAGAAATCATATCCCTCCGCCTTGTGGATTTTGCCATCCATACCAAAATACCTGCCGTCAACATCCTGTGAGATATATTGGGCAAGCAGGGAGTGGTAAACAGCTGTATAAAATATTTCCTTCTTGTCGTCTGTAGTACCGGAAACTTCTATTCTGGAAAGTTCCTTGTTCCAGGTTTTATCCGCTTCAGCCCTGATGCGGTCAAAATCAAAGTCCTGGACCTCCGCTTTTAAATTCTTTTTCGCACCTTCCACATCAATGTATGACAATGCCACCTTAACCACGATTTTTTCCTGGTCAGTGGTACGGAAAGATACGAAAGCGCCAATCTTGTCTCCCACTTCACTGTTCTTGTATGGGAAGACACTGCCACCCGATTCAGGCGTTTTGTAGGTTGCATCGAAAGTCCCGTAATATTGGAATGGTTTGCTGAATTCAGCCGCGAAATAAACAGTACCACGCTCAGTGCTCTTAAAACCTTCCATCTGGTGATCATTTACAATATCCACCCTTGAAAGCCCAGTCTGTGGAGTTGAGCCTATCTGGTGACCAATATCCAATATTACCCTGGCATTGACCGCAGCCGGGAAAGTATATCGATGAACCGCAACTCTTTGTGTGGCAGTCAATTCAACCTTAACCTGATTGTCCTTCAGGTAGACAGAATAATAGCCCGGAGATGCCACTTCATCCTTGTGATCAAACCTCGACCTGTATCCCTCTTCCGGATTTTCCTTTGTGCCGGGAGTAATTTTCAGTTTATCTGATACCATTGGCTGCAAAAGGATATCTCCCCCGCTGACCATGCCTGTCCCGCTGAAATGCGTATGGCTGAAACCTATAATTGAATTATCGGAATAGGTGTAACCGGCACTGTAGGTCCAGCCTGCAGTGTTGCAATCCGGACTTACATGCACCATCGCAAAAGGAAGTGATGCCCCGGGAAAGGTGTGGCCAAAAAAATCAGTGCCTAAAAACGGATTTACATATTTGGTATAGCTTTGATGTTCCTCGCCATTCAGATCCGAAAACGAAGAAAACAATATTGCGACGGAACATAGCGCTATCATGAAGAAAAACCTGCTTACATTTCTCATAGTCTGTTGATTTGAAGGCCGAAAGTTAGCAAATAAACTCTCCTCAAAGTTGTGGTATCTTAACCATTTCTTCCCAAATAATTGCTAATATTGCTATATCCAACTATTTTTGGACAATAATTCTTTAGATCATGAAAATGTTTTTCCGTCCCTCCCCTGTGAATGCCTTAATCAGGGGGATCCTGACAATCGCCATAGGCATTGTCTTTCTTTCCCTGCCAGGATTAACGCTCAAATCCGTGGTAATGACCATTGGGGCTATGATTCTTCTGAGCGGCATCATCAGTTTGCTTTTTTCATACAGGAAAAGGGGGAATAATCTTTCCACAAGCCTTCAGGGATTTTTCAATGTATTCCTTGGTTGCCTGTTCCTCGTTTCACCCCTGGCCATCGTTAAATTTTTCTGCTTCTTCTTTGGGGTAATATTTACAGGGATCGGATTCCTGCAGTTTTTTGGTGCGTTGGGAACATTGTCAAAGTCACTCTGGTCATGGGTCTTCCTGATATTTGGCATATTGATGGCTTCCGGAGGAATTT
Source organism: uncultured Bacteroidia bacterium (assembly GCA_903902325.1). Classification (GTDB taxonomy): domain Bacteria; phylum Bacteroidota; class Bacteroidia; order Bacteroidales; family Prolixibacteraceae; genus CAINVV01. Next base: position 1,346 of record CAIUUO010000033.1, on the reverse strand, counting down.
TCCTGCTTGTACACCCTATTGAAAGTGCCGAAAATATCCTCACCTTCTTTGGTGCAATACTTTTGCTGTATGGAATTATGGAGTTAATAACGGCATGGAGGATAAGGAAAATGCCACTAGGTTCAAAAGATGGTAATATTGTTGATACTACGTATGAAGAGTTGTAGAAAATTATATTTTTGGATCAGTTAATTTTATAATATTCTGACTTTCTATTATTTAACTTGCACAATACGAAAATATCAGTACAAATTATTCATCCTATTTTTTTCAATTCATAAACTACGAAGCCAACAATTGCTTAAATTTACTAATACTTTTCATGTGTCGCGAAAGAAGAATGAATTTATTATCTTACAGAAAAAATTGAATAACCAAAATATGAAAAACACTATCAGAAGCATCATTAAAAAAATTCCAAGAAATGTGATTTTTGATTCTCATACTATCATTTTCAGACTAAGACAGGATTTCTCCGATGTATATCTTAACAATTACAATAAGAAAGGTACAAAACTATACCATGGAGAACTGGGTCAAATAATTGCTGAGTTTCAAAAGGATCCTACTGATAAAATTGAACTTTGTGGAAAAAGTTGGTCTAAAAATGTCCTTGATAAATATAGTACATGTACATGCTGGAAGAAACCTTGACCAAAAGTGGAACATGGCAAAGATTATTGCATTGCAAAAAATTGAATTCTATAGTATATTAAAAATTGCCTCAAAACAATATCTCGATTCTTATAACAAATAATTTTGTTTTAAGTCCGATCAACCATACTTCAAAGCAATTCAGTACAGTTCTCCGTTCTTGTAAAATGATCGTTTCTTCACTTATGTTAAGGGAGCTAAATTTTGACCAAACTTTCCAATAACCACATCAACTAGTTCAGCAATTTCAAATAGTGATATTTATTTTTATTAAGGTCAAAAAAATCTTTTGGCGTTGAGATTGATAAATCTTTAATAATTTGCTAATGCACTGATTACATATTTATTATAGGCGTATCTTAGTTCACGGTGTCATTATAAGTAATTTATTACCTTTAATGTGTCCGATTTAATTAAACCTTAATAACCTATTTAGGAATCACAATATGAATTCTGAAAAAATTTATTGCCCTAGTTGTGGAAGACAGAACCCAAAAAGTTATCGATATTGTGCAGATTGTGGATTTGAATTACCTGTTGTAACTTTTTATGATTCAGCAAGAAACCAGCCAGCACAATCAACTATTTCTTCACCTATACCACAATCATATAGAATTATTGAAACGAGAACTCATTATTGGCGCATTTTTCTTTTGCTTTTTGCAATTCTATTATTTTTAACAAATCCAGAT
>CAIUUO010000032.1 GCA_903902325.1 uncultured Bacteroidia bacterium | reverse complement strand
CGTGAAAATTGTGGTGCTTGTTAACCTGCTGCTGATCCTCCAGAAAATTCTCGAGGAATTCGACCTCATCAAATGGATACTCCTGCCGTTCAAGCCGTTGTTGCGGATCATGGGATTACCTGCGAGTACCGGGTTCCTTTTAATGGTGGCCTATGCCATCGGGCTCGGCTATGGCGGGGCCATCATGATCAGTCAGTCGGATGAAGGAAAACTGAGCAAGGAAGATGCCGACTTGCTCAACACCCATATCGCCATTTCTCACTCCCTTCTGGAAGATACGCTCCTGTTTGCCTCCATGGGGTACACACTATGGATATTAATATTCCCTAGAATGCTTCTATCCATCATCTATGTGTGGAGCAGAAGGCTGAGCCTCTACTTGCGAAGGTAACGGGGTTATGTGACAACAGTAAGGAGGACTATTCATGAGTGGATGATGGGTTAAAATACATTTTTTCGTTATTTCTATATCAATCAATATCGTCGAACGATGAGAAAAACAAAGTACATTCTGCTGATTATCCTGTTTTTTGGCTCACTATTCCCTTCCGGGATCTCTGCGCAGATCAAAAACCCCATTCTACCCGGGTTTTATCCTGATCCGAGTATCTGCCGGGTTGGAAACAATTATTACCTGGTTAATTCATCGTTTTCATTCTTCCCGGGAGTGCCCATTTTCCACAGCACTGATCTAGTCCACTGGAAGCAAATTGGACATGTACTCGACCGTCCGTCCCAATTAAACCTGACCAATCAGCGAATTTCGGGAGGTATTTATGCACCCGCCATCCGCTATCACCAGGGTACTTATTACATGGTTACCACCTTCGTGGATGGCATCGGCAATTTCTTCGTCACAGCGAAAAATCCGGCCGGACCGTGGTCTGATCCAGTTTTATTACCTGAAATTGATGGTATCGATCCCTCCTTCTTTTTCGATGAAAACGGAAAGGCCTATATCGTCAACAACGGACCCCCGCCGGATAATAAACCGCTTTATGATGGGCACCGGGCCATCTGGCTCCAGGAATTTGACCTTAAATCTCAAAAACTGACTGGGAAGCGAACAATTGTGACCAACGGAGGCACGGATATTTCCAAAAAACCTGTCTGGATTGAAGGGCCGCATATCTTTCAAAAAAATGGAACCTACTATTTAATGGCGGCAGAAGGCGGAACCGCTGAGAATCATTCGGAGGTAATTTTCAGGAGCAAATCCATCTGGGGTCCCTATGAAGTATTTTCCGGAAACCCCATCCTAACACAGCGTGATCTGCCTACCGACCGGGCCAATCCCGTCACATGCTCAGGTCATGCGGATCTTGTGCAAACGGCAAAAGGAGATTGGATGGCAGTATTTCTCGCCTGTCAGCCCTATTCCGGCAATTTCTACAACACGGGTCGCCAGACTTTCATCCTGCCTGTAGACTGGAGCGGAGAATGGCCAATCATCCTCAAGAAGGGGAAGGCAATTCCGGCAGAAATTAAATCTCCAATCACGTTACCAGTCAAAGGCAAGAGCTTTGCCGAAAATTCTGCCAACTGGCGCGATGACTTTGACCAAACAAAACTTGCTGTTGAATGGAATTTTATCCGCACACCCGTTGAAAAATGGTATGAGATTCACAACGGAACCCTGATATTGAACGCCCGTCCCGTTGGAATAGGCGACATGGCCAATCCATCCTTTATCGGACGGCGCCAGCAATTTGCAAACTCAGAAATGACCACTTCAGTGCGGCTTGAAAAGGGCAAAGACCTTGAAGCAGGACTCGTTGCTTTCCAGAATGAGAAGAACTTTTACAAAATGGTGATTCAGCAATCCAATGGTACAGGATTTTTGCTGCTTTCATCGGCTTCCGGAGAAATACTGAGAACCAAACTGGAGAATTTCAAACCAGGCGAATGCATTATCCTAAAAATGAAAGTCATGGGTAAAGATTTCAGCTGTGAATACAGTCTGGACAACAAGAACTGGAGGCAATTCGGCCACGCGCTCGATGCCACTTATCTTAGCACCACTGTAGCCGGCGGTTTTACTGGAACCTACTTCGGATTGTATGCTTATGCCACATCACCAGCAAAGGCGCTTTTCGACATGGCATCCTGCAAACTGCTGAATCTGCCGAAATAAGAAAGGTAATATTTCCAATTTGTTAAGGATGTTGTCTGAATGAACAGGATATGGAAATAATGCGCTAATTTCGACATGGAAAATTAACCGGAATAAGTGGAAAATTAACCGGATGAAAAAATAAGGTTAACCACCAAAATAACTGCATTTGATTGAATAATTTACAATGAAAAAAATGACTAAATCACTCATGATCTGTGGCTTGCTTGTTTTCATCGGCCTCATCTCAACCCCTGCCGCCAAGGCACAGAAACAAAGCGAAAAGCCTTTCTGGCTGGATGAAACCAAAAACGAGGAGAACCGCCTTCCCATGCACGCCAGCTTCTTTATTTATCCCAATGAAAACGAGGCATTGAAAGACAAATGGGAAACCTCAGAAAACAACCTGAACCTGAATGGCACATGGAAATTCAAATGGTTTGAAAAGCCTGCAGATGTTCCCGTAAATGTTGCCTCACAGTCCTTTAGCGATATAGGTTGGGATAATTTCAAGATTCCTGCCACCTGGGAAGTCAATAATTACGGTTACCCGATTTATGTCAACGTTGGATATGAATTCTCCTACCTGCAGAAACCAAATCCTCCGATAGTTCCATTGAGTTATGACCCTACCGGGATTTACAGGCGTGAAATTGACCTGCCTCAAAACTGGACTGGCAAGAATATTACCCTGCACATTGGGGCAGCCAAATCGAACCTGATGGTATGGGTGAATGGCAAGTACATCGGCTACGGTGAAGACGGTAAACTGCCTTCCGAATTTGACCTTTCTTCGGTATTGGTAGCGGGAAAAAACCTCATCGTACTAAAAGTAATGCGCTGGTGCGACGGGACCTACCTGGAAGGCCAGGATTTCTGGCGTGTAAGCGGCATCACCCGGGATTGCTATCTTGTGAAACGCGAACTGACCCACATCAGCGATTATGCCCTCAACACGAGGCTGGATGCGGAATACAAGAACGCTAACCTCGATCTGAACATCAAACTGAGCAACAAATCTGTTGCAAAGGTGACGGCCAAACTGATGGATGGTGAAAAGGTTGTTGCCACTTCCGAAATCCCGTTCAGCAACGAATCTGAAAAATCGGTCTCAATTCCGGTTACGGCACCTAAACTTTGGTCGGCCGAAGAACCTAACCTCTATAAACTGATCCTCTCCCTGACAGATAATTCAGGAAAAATAACTGAAGCGATTCCGCAAATGGTTGGCTTCAGGGAAGTCAAGATCAAGGATGGTTTGCTTCTCGTCAATGGCAAGCCGATCCTCATCAAAGGGGCAAACCGCCACGAAACAGATCCCGTAACCGGACAGGCTATTTCGAAGGAATCCATGTTGCGCGACATTAAATTATTCAAGCAGTTTAACATCAACGCTGTTCGCACGTGTCACTATCCCAACGACGAATACTGGTATCAGTTGTGCGACCAGTATGGTATTTATGTGGTCGACGAGGCCAACAACGAATCCCACGGCATCGGATATGATATCACTGTTACCCTCGCCAACAGACCTTCCTGGAAAGATGCACACATGATGCGCGTTCAACGCATGTATGAACGGGATAAAAACCACGCTTCAGTAATTATCTGGAGCCTTGGCAATGAAGCCGGAAACGGTTACAACTTCTATGAATGCTACTTGTGGCTCAAACAAAAGGATCTTTTCGGACCAGTTCAGTATGAGCGGGCTGTCGCCAAATATTCCAATTATTCTACAGAGTTCAATACGGATATTGTGAATCCGATGTATCCTACTCCGGCGAGCATGGTAGAATATGCCAAAAAAACGGAGACTCCCGTAAAACCCTTTATCATGTGCGAATATGCGCATGCCATGGGCAATTCACTGGGCAACTTCAGGGATTACTGGGACATTATCAGGGGTAACCCGAAAATTTTCCAGGGCGGATTTATCTGGGATTTCGTGGATCAGGGATTGCAAAAAATCACTGAAAAGGGAGATACCATCTACGCCTATGGAGGCGATTACGGGAAAGATCTTCCGTCAGACAACAACTTCTTGTGCAACGGACTTTTCTACCCAAACCGCAACCCGAATCCGCATGCCTGGGAGATGAAAAAGGTATACCAGAACATCCATACCAATCTTATCAATCCGAATACCGTTTCCGTATACAATGAAAACTTCTACAAAGATCTTTCAGACATTGGAATGGAGTGGAATGTTACTGTAAACGGTCAGGTAAAACAATCGGGCAAAATCGAGAAACTGGATGTCAAAGCCCATACCACGGTTGAACTGAAATTACCGGTTAAGATTACTGCTGAAGGGGAGGCATTCCTGAATATCGTTTACAAGCAAAAGGCAAATCACCTGCTTGTTCCGGCCGGATTTACAGTAGCCAATGAGCAACTGGCGCTGTCAGGAAAATATGTTTCTGACGGAAAACTCAAACCTGCCGGAACTGTTAAAGTAGCCGAAACTGCAACCACATGGAATATCAGTTCCTCCGATTTGTCGCTGGAATTCAGCAAAAGTTCCGGACTGATTTCCAGATATGAAGTTGGGAAACACAGTTACATCGATGCTGCCTTGAGCGTCAGGCCGGCATTTTGGCGTGCACCCAGCGATAATGACATGGGCGCCGGACTCAACAGAAAACTGAAAGACTGGAAAATAGCACAATCCGACATGAAACTGGATCAAATTTCCGCGAAAGATTCGGCAGGTCTTGGAAAAGTCAGTGCAGTTTATTCGTTGCCGGGTGTTTTTGCCAAAATCAAGTTGCAATATACAGTTCAGGCAAATGGAGAAATAGTAATCAACCAGCAATTGTCTGTGGATGATTCAAAAATGGTTCAGATGTTGCCCCGTTTCGGAATGAACTGGATTCTGCCGGAAGGGTTTGAAACGATCGAATATTATGGCCGCGGTCCCGTCGAAAATTACCAGGACCGCAAATATGCTTCCAACGTGGGAATTTTCAGGCAGACCGTAAAGAGCCAATTCTATCCTTACATCCGTCCGCAGGAAAATGGCAACCACACGGATATCAGATGGTTCAAAATCCTCAACAACAAAGGTTATGGATTAAAAATCGAATCTGATTCATTGCTAAGCATGAGCGCGCTGCACTATTTTGATGCCGACCTTGATGACGGCGACCAGAAACACCAGCAGCACTCAGGAGAATTGGTACCTCGCAAGCAAACCCAGCTCCATATCGACTATAAACAGACAGGAGTCGGAGGCATCGACAGTTGGGGACAATGGCCATTGGAGCAATACCGACTTAAATACACAAATTACAGCTATTCATTTAAAATCAGTCCGATAAAAAAATAGTCTGTTGAGGTGTGCTGAAGAAATTTACCGCGAGGGCCACAAAGAAAATAAAATTCCAAAATTTTTCTTACTTTGTGTCCTTCGCGATGACCTTAGTGTCCTTCGTGGTTAAATCCAGAAATACTAATTATTTTGTAGAACGCAGATCATGGAAAAGAACATTGCCTCGTCAACCGAGAAATCCTCTATCTTTATTCAGAAAAATTCGAAAGCCATTCGCATCTGGCACTGGCTCACCTTTTTGGTGGTCACATCGCTTATTGTAACAGTCCTGATGGCATCAACCGTGCTAAATCCCAGGAAGAACGTTCCGGTTGTACAGAATGTACTGAAGGAAAAAGGAATTACTGTCGATGAAAGACAGTCCTTCGCGGTAGCACACATGTACGATGACAAAATGTGGGATCTCCATAAACTTCTGGGATATGCCCTTACCTTCCTTTTCCTTTTCCGGATCATTATCGAGATCAGGCAGGCGAAGGATGAGAAAATGCAAACCAGGATCAAGAAAACGCTCCTTTCCTACCTGCAATCTCCCAAAGACAAGAAGGATGAAAGGCATTACCTGATTGTCAAATACAGTTACCTGCTGTTTTATGCGTTTTTACTGATCATGGTTACCACAGGTATGCTCATTGCCTTTGGCGGGGATCTGGGAATTGCCGGACCAACGAGACATTCCATCAAGGAGGTTCATGGGTTTGTCCAGTACCTCATCTACGCGTTTGTCTTTTCCCACCTCTGTGGTGTAATCCTTGCCGATCTTGGCAAAGCAAAAGGAATCGTTTCAGGGATGATCAATGGAGGAAAATAAATATTTTGACATTGGAACTACCCTAAACGACTAATTTTTCGGTATCGAACTTTACGAAATAAACTCATGACAAACAGAAGGAATTTCTTAAAAACCAGCGGCACTGCCACTGCAGGGATTGGTCTGGCTTCATCATTTTCAGGAACTATGGCTTCCTGTGCACCAAGCGATAAAGTCAAAGTCGGTCTGGTCGGATGCAATGGAATGGGATTCAGTGATTTATCAGCTTCCCTTGCGAATCCGCAAGTCGAGTGTATCGCCTTGTGTGATATTGATGAATCGGTTCTCAACAAACGTGCAGCAGATGTGGAAAAAATCAGAGGTAAAAAGCCTGCTTTCCTCTATAAGGATTGGCGAAAACTGATTGAAAACAAAGATATTGATGTCGTGATCGTCGGAACTCCCGACCATTGGCACTGTTTGATCATGACCGCAGCTTGTGAAGCAGGGAAAGACGTTTATTGCGAAAAACCGCTGGGCAACAGCATCGAAGAGTGCAACCTGATGGTAAAAGCCGCCCAGAAATACAAAAGAGTGGTCCAGGTCGGGCAATGGCAGCGAAGTGATCCACACTGGCTGAAAGCCGTCGATTTCATCCGGTCAGGTAAACTCGGTAAAATAAGACTGGTTCGGGTCTTTTCTTACCAGGGATGGTGTCCTTCCATTCCGGTACTTGCCGATGAACCCGTACCGGCCGGAGTCGATTACGATATGTGGCTGGGGCCTGCTACCAAAAGGCCTTTTAACAGGAACAGGTTCCATTTTACTTTCCGTTGGTTCTGGGATTATGCCGGAGGCCTGATGACAGACTGGGGTGTGCACTTGCTTGACTATGCCCTTTACGGAATGGATGTGACCACACCAAAGTCAATCATGGCAATGGGTGGAAAATATGGCTATCCAACGGATGCCTGTGAAACTCCTGACAGCTTGCAAACTATCTATGAATTCGATGGCTTCAACATCATGTGGGACCATGCCATCGGTATCAACGACGGTGCATACGGACGCAACCACGGATTGGGATTTGTTGGGGAAAACGGAACCCTGGTAGTGGATCGCAGTGGCTGGGAAGTAATTCCCGAAGTTGTCAACAGGGAAAAAAGGATGGAAGCCGTTGCCTTGCAAAAAGGGACAGACGAGGGATTGAAAAATCATGTCCATAATTTCCTGGAGTGTATCAAGAGCCGGAATCCAAATACCAATGCCAGCGTGGAAATTGGAGCGCATATTGCCAAATTTTCCCATCTCGGTAATATTGCCTACAGATCTGGTAAAAAACTGGTTTGGGACGGAACCAAATTTATCAACGACGAAGAAGCCAACAAATACCTCATTCCAAGTTATCGTGCACCCTGGAAACTGCCTGTGATTTAAACTCTCAGGCTAAAAACAGTAGCCATTTTGCCTTCATCCTCACTCCATGCGCCATGCCCCATGCTCCATGCTCTATACCCTATGCCATGAAAAAATTATTGCTTAGCTCATTCATCCTCATTTTTTTGTTGTCATCGGGCGCTTTTGCCCAGGAGAAGAAATTTTTGGATGATATTTATAAATGGCTCGAAGATCCCGGACGGTTTGCGCTTAACCAGGAACCTGGCCATGTTCCACTGGTGCCTTTTGCCAACTTCGCGGAAGCCCTTGAAAACGACTGGTCCAAATCAGGAGGATACCAATCCCTCAATGGTACCTGGAAGTTCAAATGGCAGGAAACCCCTGATTTGGTGCCGAAGGATTTTTTCATTGAGAAATACAAGGATCAGGCTTGGGACAACATCAAAGTACCCGGGAACTGGGAGATGCAGGGATTCGGTGATCCGATGTTCCGCAATGTGTCCCAGCCTTTCAGGTCAAATCCCCCATTTGTTCCCCATGATTACAACCCTACCGGATGCTATCGGCGCACTTTCACCGTACCCGGAAACTGGTCCGGCAAACAGGTGTTCCTGCGGATGGAAGCTGCAACTTCTGCCTCTTTTATCTGGATCAACGGTCAGGAACTTGGTTTTAACGAAGGTGCCAACGAGCCTGCCGAATACGACGTGACCAAATACTTGAAAAAAGGGGAGAACACACTCGCAGTCTGTGTCACCAAATATTCGGCCGGTACCTACCTTGAAGATCAGGATTTCTGGCGTTTAGCGGGTATTTTCAGGGATATTCACCTGCTGGCGGTACCGCAAGTCCATATTCGCGACTATTTCGTCACAACCGATCTGGACAAGGATTACAGGGATGCGCAGTTAAACATTTCTGCCGACATTAAGAATTATGCTCCGACTGCTGCCAATGGTTATTCAGTCCGGGTAACCATGTTCGGAAAAGACAGAAAACAAGTTGGGCCAACACTTCAATCAGAAAAAATAACCCTGAAAGACAAGGAAAGCAGCATTGTCAAGCTATCTGGCAAAATCGAAAATCCTGAAAAGTGGAGCTCAGAATTTCCCAACCTGTATTCGCTGACTTTTGAACTGCTGAATCCTGCGGGTAAGGTGACCGAAGTCCTCAGCAATAAAATCGGATTCAAAAAAGTGGAAGTCAAACATCAGGTTCTGATGGTCAACGGAGTGCCTGTCAAACTCAATGGAGTCAACTCCCACATGCAGCATCCCGATCTCGGGCACTCCATGGATATAGAAACCATCAGGAAGGATCTTACTCTGATGAAGCAATTCAACATCAACTGCGTCCGCACCAGCCATTATCCGCCCAACATTGCCTACCTAAACCTGGCGGACGAAATAGGTGTCTATATCGTGGATGAAACGGGCGACGAATCGCATGCCACTGAATATATCTCCAAATTGCCCGAATGGAAGAATGCCTATGTCGACAGGGTAACGGGAATGGTGCTCCGCGACAGGAACCATCCTTCCATCATCTTCTGGAGTGCCGGCAACGAAAGCGGTGTCGGAAACAACATCTGTGAAGTGATCAAAGCCGGGAAGGCGCTTGATCCGACCAGGGTTTTCATGTATGGAGGCAATACGGATGATGTGGCCTGGAAAAACGAAGTGCCCTGCGAAGACATCATCGGCCCAAGGTATGCCACTCCCTACGAATTGCGTACCCGGATTGCACAGGTTCCTGAGAGCCAGGATCCAAGACCCTCCTTCATGGACGAGTACATCTCCGTGGAAGGCAATGGTGGCGGCGGATTCGATGAGTACTGGGATGTGATCTGGAAATATCCGCGCATCTCCGGCGGCGCCATCTGGGACTGGGTTAGTCCGGGTATCCGTGAAAAAATAAGGCTCCTGACTGATGATTCCAAGAATCATATTTCCGTTGCTATAAAAGGCCGTGGTCAACTGGTGGAGGGAAAATTTGGGAAAGCCGTTTCCCTAAGTGGGCACGACCAATGGATAGATGTCTACCGTGATCCCTCCCTGGATATTACCGGAAAACAACTGACACTGTCTCTCTGGGTTTTCCCGCGAAAATGGAACGGCAACGGACAGATGATCACAAAGGGAAGCTATCAGTTCGGGCTGAACCAGTTCAAAAAAGACTCTATCGAATTCTATGTATCCGACAATGAAAAGAAAATACTGAAAATTGGCCTTCCCTGGAACTGGGAAAACAACTGGCACCAGGTAACCGGTATCTGCGATGGCAAAAATATGGAAGTGTACATCGATGGCATAAAGTCAGGCAGCAAACCTTTTGCAGGATCCATCACCAACAAACCCTTTCCTGTCAACATCGGCAGGTTTTCCGACATGGAAGGTCAGGAATATCCTGATAACCTGAGCAATGCACTGTTCGACAGGGTTTGCATTTTCAACAAGGCGATACCTGCAGGACAACTGATGGACCCTTCGCCTCAACTGAAGGAGGAATCCTTGCTCTGGCTTGATTTCGATGAACTTCAGGAGAAAGGCGAGTTTTACAGCATGGGCATCGGCGGACGGACCTACGGACTGATCTGGCCCGACCGAACTCCACAGCCCGAACTGAACCAGGTCAAAAAATCGGCACAGCCGGTTCATGTCGAAATGGTGAATCCTGAAGATGGGACTGTCGAAATCACGAACAGATATTCGTTTACCAATCTGCGCGACCTTAAAACTACCTGGCAGTTACAGGCAGATGGAGAAATCCTGCAAAAGGGGGTGTTAAATGTTTCAGCAGCTCCTTTTGAAAAAATCAAGGTTAAAATCCCATGGCAAAAACCAGATCTTCAACCGGGCGTTGAATACAGAATGATACTGAGTTTCGAACTGAAGGAGGGGAAATCGTATGCCAAAGCCGGTTTTGAAGTGGCCTGGGACCAGCTGGAACTTCCCTGGCACAAAGCAGCATTGCCAGAGGTGAGCAAGTCTGTTCCACCGATTCAGCTGACAGATTCCGGTGAAAAACTAGCCGTTTCGGGAAAGGATTTTGAATATGTTTTCAGCAAGGAAACGGGTCAGCTTTCTTCGGTCAGGTATTCAGGAAAGGAAATGATCCGCGAAGGAGCCAAACTGAGTGTCTGGCGTGCGCCATTGGCCAATGACCTGGATAACTGGGCCACATGGGCTGCCAACCTCAATCCGCGCAAGCCGGATTTGGGCACCTCCCCAGCCGGTAGCTGGTATTACTACGGTATCGACAATCTGCACAACAGGCTGGATGAGTTCAACATCCTCGGCAAGGATAACCATAAAATAGTGATCGAAATCAGGGACCATGCAGAGGGTTCAACTTACAATACCTCCTTTGACAATCACTATCTCTATACCATAGATGGGACAGGAGAATTGAGCATTGACCATACTGTAACACCACAGGGGTATATGCCCGGATGGCTGCCAAAAATCGGTCTCCAATGGATCATGGATAAATCCCTTGAAAGGGTTACCTGGTACGGCAGAGGACCGTTTGAAACCTATCCAGACCGCAAAACAGGCGCACGAATCGGAATCTACAATAAGACCGTTCAGGAGATGAATGAGTCATACCTCGTACCGCAGGATTATGGTTGCCGTACCGACAACCGCTGGGTCAGACTGGAAACAGCCGATGGTACCGGTCTGCAATTCTCGGGCAATGACCTCTTCAATTTCAGCGCCCATGCCTATTCCATTGATAATCTTACGAGGGCCCGCTATCCTTACCAGCTTCAGCCAATGGAAGGATATACCTTTAACTTCGACTATGCCACAAGTGGAGTGGGTTGTACCGCGATTTCCGTATTGGATCAGTACAGGGTTTTGCCTCAGGAATATCATTTTAAATTGCACGTAAAACCATATAAAAACTAGAATTTTTTATTGCCCGCCAGGGCATTAATTTCAATAGAAAAATTGTCGCATAAGACCTGTTTCCCCGAATGGGGATAAACGATTCTATTCATTCCGGTACAAATCCATGGTTAATCCCCTGACGGGGAAGGTTAATTCCTCCGTTTTCTCTTTCTATTGAACTTAATGCCCTGACGGGCAAAACATGTATTGTTTGGAAATTATTGGAAATTCAAAATTACCTTGGTTAAAAATCGAAATGCCTTTTTTCAATTGGTATATGTTTCACTTTTGCAATGTTGTGTGAAATCTTTTCCAACGCTTCTATCAATTTAAGTTTATCTGGTGCTTTCCCAAAGAAAATATATTCTAAATACGCAGAATCCGCATATTGCAAAACACCTATCAACTTGATGGATTTATCAACAAATTCATTTTCGTCTTTACATTGATATGATAATAGTCCGAATCGTAAAGTTAAGTCGTGATGAAACTTCTCGGCTTCAACAATAATTGCTTTATAAGTTTCCTTTGATAAATCGTCTGTATCCATCTGATATTTATTATTTCATTTTCTCAATTGGTCGAAAATATCTTAGTGTGAGGAATCTCATACGATTCATTCATTACCAGACATAGGGAATAATCCTGTATCGGGTTTTAACTGCATATTCAGGATAACCCTTCAATTCGTTTTGCAATGTTTTGTCTTCCAGATAGGTTCTTACCAGGAAAAGCACAATCAACAAACCTATTGGCAGGATGCTCCAAAGCGATCCAAGGAGCAAAGGAAATCCCAGTGCCTGGATAACTGAACCCATGTAAGCCGGATGCCTGACCACCTTGTACAATCCGGTATCACAAACTGTCTGATTCCTGTCAGTCTGAATCCGCACAGTACTTGAGAAGAATTTATTCTGCTTTTGAGCAACAAGAAACAGGAGTTGTCCTGATCCGGTCAGGATTCCGCCCAGTAGATAAAAGCTCCAGTGAAAATCAGGAGACCAGTGGTAACGACCCGAATCAAGACCAGCTATCACATACATGGTTATGGTCATCAGGAAGGATAATCCCAGAATTGCCTTATCCCAACTTTTGGTACCTTCTCCCGGTTTGGAACGTTCGTTCAGAAGTTCGGGATCTATCCGTAAAACTGTGTAGTTAAGTACAGACATGATCAGACCAATAGCCACATATACAAGTCCTTGCCAATAATCTATCCTGCCGGCACAAACAAAGATGATTGCAAAAAATACAAAAGTGCCGATAAAGTGCTTGATCACATAACTTGCCTTCATGATATTCACAATTTAATTAAACATCTGATTCACTCCTCAACTATTCGTTCACATAAAAATACCTGATCCTGCAGGCCGTTCCCTTGCTTTGCGGATTTCTCTCTGCCAGTACCCGAATCTGAAGCTTGTGCTTCCCGGGATTCAGATTATATCCCAGCGTGTAGAACCAGGGCAAGTGCAGGCTGGCGCTCCAGACAGTGTAGAGATCCTGCTTTTGCCAGGGATTTTTATCGATTCGATATTCGATCGTACCTGCATCCAAACCTGCTGCAACAGCAATCCCTGCCGCATTTCCCTCAAATGCAAAATCCAATATCCCGGTAGGAACTTCAGCAACCAGCATTGGAACATCTGTAAAATCAGCGCGGGTTCCGGTCTTGTCGGAAGGCTTCCAATCGGTGATCGCATTCCATCCCTTGGCAGGCTTGACCTGCACTGCAGGGATCAGCTTACCGTGGTCGTAACAGCCTGCCGCCAGCTTTTCAGGAAGCAGATAAGCAGTTATTTTATCGTCGCCGGCCACAAAACCGCTCCAGCAAAAATCGAGGAACGACTTCATCGACCTGTAATAAATATGATGTCCGAAAGGCGATGGGTGCAGGTTTTTAAAATCCTTGTCCCAGCTGAATTCGCCATTGTCAATACGGTCCGTAACTTCTTTGGCCAGGTTAAGGGTAGAAAGTCCGTAATGAACTGCGACTTTTTCATGGTTTTGAATCTCAACGGGAACTATCCCTTTCCGGTAGTCGTCCATCTTGTCCGGGTCCACAAAATGCATCAGTACCACCTCCATCGCCGGGTTGGATTCGCGTGCATGCCGCACGATACCTTCCATTCCGAGTACCTGGGTTTCGTTGGTGAAACCATTGGTCCGGTCGTTTACGGCTGCCTCTTCGAACAACAGATCAACTTTTCCTCTGGAGAGCACATCCCTCTCGAAACGGAATGCACCCGGTGTACTTCCCATGGAGCCAATGCCGGCAGCAACAAAATCGAACTGGGTATTTGGGAACCTTTTCTGCAGATAGGCACAAATACTGTCCCTCCATCCACTGCCCTGGGTAATTGAGCCACCCAAAAATGCCACCCGCCCCTTCTTCTCAAGCTCAAAAACAATTTGGGCATTGTGCAGTTTACTCCTGTAGGTATGAAAATTCCGGCTATCCAATGAAACAGTTACTTCCGGATAGCTATTGAGTATAAAATCGGTTCCGGCTTTCAGGTTGTCGATTGGGTAATGATGTCCCTGAAGGCTCTGCTTTCCAGCGGTATTGCAATAGACAGTTGCCGGGCCACCCAAACGTATATACCTATTAATCAATACATAACTATTTTCCTCGTTGGGCACGATGCTGTCCTGCAAACCAATGGTATGGAAGACAGGCACTTTGGCGGCAGCCAACTTCTCCAGATGATCGATGGGATTATCGGCATATTCAAGCGCCTCTTTTTCGGTCTTGAAATTGTAGGCAGACATCAGTTGTTTCCAGGATTCAGCATCACCCTTTCCAAAGCCTTTTCCTCCCGGCCAGCTCTTGATATCGCAAACCGGACCTTCGGCATAAATGCAGCTAACCCGCTCAGGATATTTTTTGGCAAAATTATAGATGTACAAGCCACCCCGGCTCACTCCTTCCAAAGCGACCTTTTTATTGAAGCTGTACTGGGTCGTCAGGTAATTGTAAAAACCGGCCCAGATCTCAACACATTTCGGAGATCCGAAAAGAAAATCTGTATTGAGGTAAACCACATAGAAGCCCTTGCGAACCAGCATACTGTCCATCTGGTAGTGCCATTCGGGAAAGCGTGCCCGCCAGATCCACGGTTTCCCAGGAGCTGACTTATCAGGAACGATTATATGGCATTCGCGACGATCGTACTGGAAATCATATCTCGTAAAACCGTGCCATTCCGATTTTTTGCCGGGATATTGGGCAGGGACAACTTCCAATTCATTACCTGTAATTTGTTTGGCTATATATTTGGCCATCAGACCGGCTCCTTCTGCGTTCGGATGTATCCGATCAGGGAACAGGTTTCCCTTCCCGGAAAGGGCAGAATAGAGGTCAATCACCTGCAGATGCTCATCTGCAGCCAACTTAATGACTGCCGGGATAACCCCGTGAACTATAATTGAATCATTGATTCCCCAACGGTTTCCAAAGGCAGGTACCGGCTTGCAAAGATAGATGACCGGATGGGATGGCAGGTTCTTCAGCTCCCTGACCATCGACTTACTGTCAGCATAAAATTCATTGGCAAATTTCCAGTTCTGGGGTTTGGTATCGTTGGTCCCTAGTTTGATGATCACCACATCCGGCAAAAAGGCCTTTGCCTCACTCCAGGCATCCTCCTTCCAGTAAGGGAAATCCCCTTTCTTCAGCATGGTCCGGCCACTGACCCCAAAATTTCGGACCATCCATTGGTCACCCAGCATCCTCCCCAGTTGTGCAGGGTAAGAATCCCTCGAACGATCCGGAATACCGGAGCCATAGGTGATGCTGTTTCCAATACAGGCAACTTTAATCGGAGATGCATATTTGACAGGGTCGATGATCTGGCCAAAACAGCTTAATACCAGCAATAAATTTATCAGAAGAAAATAAATGCGCTTCATAAGTTTGTAGGATTTGAAATACAAAATAAGTGAATCGATCTGCATTTCGTGCAACCTGAACGCATTAATTTTTTACTTTGAGCCCTTCGTGATATCCTTTGCGTCCTTTGTGGTAAATTATTAAGATTTAACAACAAATGCCGCCAAGGTTGAGAAATCAAATTGTTGAAGATTTCCATAACTTTATCATTAAACGATTATACCTCAACAGAGTCTAAATAAAATCCAGGCTGATTTTTACAAACGTATCGTTCAACCATAAAAATTATCTCTCATGCGAAACACGATCACCCGAATGCTTCTCCGGAAAACCTCGCTCATCCTCTGCTTATCCTTGATGATCGTTCATTTACATGCCCAGGAAAACTCTGCCTTTACCTCCAACTGGCCTTCATGGCGGGGCTTGTACAATTGCGGATCAGTTATTGGCGGAAACACACCGATCGAATTCAGCGAAACAAAAAATGTGAAATGGAAAGTGGAAATACCCGGAAAAGGACATGCTACTCCAATCATCTGGGGGAACCAGATCATCGTGCAAACTGCAGTCGCTACAGACAAAAAAGCTGAAAACCAGGATGCGACAAAACCTTCCAATCCGATGGCTCCCAACCAAACAGATTTAATTCATCAGTTTATGGTCATCTCACTGGACAAGAATTCCGGAAAAATAAACTGGAAAACTACTGTAAAAGAAGTAGTGCCAACCGAACGCACCCACGAACTGGGGAGTTGGGCCTCCAATTCGCCCTGTACCGATGGCGAAAATATATTTGCATTCTTTGGCTCCCGCGGATTGTATTGCCTCGACATGAAAGGCCAGGTCAAATGGGAGCGCAATTTTGGCCAGATGGACATCGTAATGAGTTTTG
>CAIUUO010000031.1 GCA_903902325.1 uncultured Bacteroidia bacterium | reverse complement strand
TGCAACGGAAGGATTGAAAATTGTCAGGGAATTTGGTCCTGATCTGGTTTTGACCGATGTGATGATGCCGGGTATGAATGGAAATGAATTTTGTCATCTGCTGAAAACAGATTTGAATACAAGTCATATACCCGTGATTCTGCTTACGGCCCTTTCTTCGGTCGAAAGTCAATTGGAAGGATTTGAAACAGGGGCAGATGACTATATCGTCAAACCTTTTGATGACCGTGTTCTTTCGATGAGAATCAAAAACCTGCTTGATTCAAGAGCCATGATGCGCGATAAATTCACTCAGGCTCCCGGCGAATGGCGTGAAGAGATGCAAAAATTTCAGCCTGACCGTGAACTGCTTGAAAAGGCTTCTGAGATAATCGGAAATCACATTGTCGATTTGGCGTTCACTGTGGATGTCCTGGCGTATGAACTAAATCTGAGCAGAAGTTCTCTGCACCGAAAATTAAAATCACTCACCAACCAGTCTGCCACGGAGTTTATTAAATTTGTCAGGATCAACAAATCCATTGAACTGATTGAACGAGGTGAGACCAATATTGACGAGATTTGCTTCAAAGTCGGATTCAACTCCCATTCATACTATTCCATGTGCTTCAAAAGGCAACTTGGAAAGACTCCTTCCGAATACATTAGCCGGATGAAGCGGGAGACGAGAATTTGACAATTCGGCGATGTGACGATTCGACAATTCGGCGATGTGATGATGTGATGATGTGTTGATGTGTTGATGTGATGATTTGTTGATTCGGTGACGGTCAATGTGAGATGTGGAGACAAAAAAATAATTGAAGACACCGGTCTCTGAGCCTGTCGAAGGGCTATGTGAGTACAAGAAAAAAATGAAAATATGAATGAGCCTGTAATCGCCGACCGCATGCAATTGCACTGTAATATGTTTAAGGATTATTGGAATTCATGAAACAGACGATATATTTTATTCTTTAATAATTTTACAATTTATGAAAAACCATTTGAATCAATTTGTCAATTTCAGGAATCTGGTTGTGGTATTCCTTCTTGTTCTGGTCGTTGCACCTTTTTGTTCCAGGGGTCAGGTCGTAGGCCTCGACAATTGGTACAACCGTGAGGTGAAAGCCTTAACAGGCAAACCGTTCCATTATTTGTGGACAGATACCGAAAACAGCGGCTATTCGCAGTGGGGCGATTTATTTAAGAAACACGGTGCCACGCTTGCAACCATCGAAGAGGCTGCAACTTCCAAAAATCTATCCAAGGTCGATGTCTATATCATTGTTGACCCGGATACAACCACTGAAGCCAAATCGCCGAACTATATCCAGCCAGCCGATATCAAGGCCATCAAGAAATGGGTTGAAAAAGGGGGCGTTCTCATGCTGCTTGCCAACGATGCACCCAATTGTGAGTTTACTCATTTGAACATGCTCGCTGAAGAGTTTGGAATCCACTTTAACCATGTTAGCCTGCATCCTGTCGTTAACAGGAAATGGGATATGGGTGCTTTCACAACTTTCCAGGATCATCCTATCTTTAAAGGCCTGTCAAAAATTTACATGAAAGAGATTTCCTCTTTCACACTGAAGGATCCGGCAAAATCCATCCTGACCGAAAACGGGATTATTTTCATGACGGAAAGCAAAGTTGGAAAGGGATTGGTAGTTGCCGTCGGAGATCCCTGGATCTACAACGAATACATTGATCATGCCTATCTGCCTGCAAATTTTGAAAATCTGAAAGCGGCAGAAAATCTGACACAATATCTGTTGAAAAGCACAGGCAAGGCGAAATAAATTATTGGCTGAATACGTTGGCAGGTAACTTTTCAGCTTTTGAATATTTGGCTGATTTGTATTTTTTAGTGCAGTTCATTTCGGTGGCCGGACCGTTCCGGAAACGGATTGTTATTACACATTTTTTTCACGAATGACGGAGAGATACGATTCGCTCCGTCAGTTGCTGTTTAAGGTCATGAGATTAATCCTGATCAGATTGCTCAAAAAATTGTATTTTAGTGCCTTGTGCAAATATTTCCAGATGAAGTTTGATGAAACTCCCGTAAAAAGACGACCCGGGTTTTCCAAAAGTGGCAGAAAGCAATTCTATTTTGCTTTCTTGTTGATTTTTATTGCTTTAAATAATCTAATTTCGTTCAGATCAGATGCTGTTGATGTGGTCAACAACCTTAGTTTTGATTTTTATTCACAGCAACAGGGACTTTCAAATAATCAGATTCATTGTGTTCTGCAAGATAAAAAAGGATGGATGTGGATTGGTACCTCTCAGGGTGTATGTCGCTTTGATGGCTATCGCTTTTCTGTTTTTAAATATGATGCAGACGATACAACCAGTCTGAAAGGAAACCTTGTCAGGATCGTCTTCGAAGACAGCAAAGGACAAATATGGGTTGGGACTGAAAATGGCGGACTAAACAAATTCAATAGAGAAAAGGAATCTTTCGAACAACTTTTCTATCATCAGTCAGGTGGTCTGCTGAAAAACGTTTCAGTAACCTCCATTCAGGAGGATGCGAAGGGTATTTTGTGGGTTGGGACAGAAACGAAATTATACAGGATCGAAAATGAAAATAAGATAGAAGAGCTAAGGCCATCCAACATTTCCAATTTCAACGAATATTTCAGGGTAATCCGTCCGGATAAATCCGGTAGAATTTGGCTGGGAACCAACAGAGGCCTTTATCTTTATCATCCCGGGACAAATCAGACGGAGAAGATCAGGCTGCCTGAATTGACAAACAACGAGGAGATTTGGGAAATTGCGCCTGAGGATGACGGAACAATCAGGGTCGGAACTTACGCCGGCGGGATGTTTGAAATCAATACCTCAACTCTGGTCACACATCAGGTGATTATTGACAGGGAAAACGAACGCAGCAACACGGTCCGTGCCATATCGAAGGCACCCAATGGTAATTACTGGATAGGCACCAGGGGAGGCCTGTATCTTTACGATAAATTGCTTGGAGTGACTGCAAAGTACATGCACGATGATCGCGAACCAAAGAGCCTTGTCAACAATTCAGTCTTATGCATCAACAGGGATGCTAATGGAAATGTTTGGATAGGTACGCGGCAGGGATTGAACCTGTTGATAGAAGAAAGAATCAATATTCTGGGTTATAAATCCATGCCTGGTGATAACAGATATCTGAACAATGGTGAAATTTATACATTCCTGTTGGATTTATATGGGAATATATGGGTAGGTACAGAAAATGGAGGTATAAACATCCTGAATAGGAAAACGGGGCAGTTCAGTTACCTCGAACCTAAAAAAAATATTCCTAATTCTCTCTCAAGCAACTGCATTAAAGCATTGCTGGACGATGGGAAAGGCAATATCTGGATCGGTACGTATTTGGGTGGATTGGATGTGTACAATCCGAAAACAAACATTTTCAAGCATTTCAGGAATGACCCTTCTGATCCCAACAGCCTGTCCGACAATCGGGTATGGAGCTTGTTGCGCGATAGCAACAACGACATCTGGATCGGTACCACCAGGGGCATCGATAAATTCAATCCGCTCACAGGAGGATTCATTCATTATCCCGAATTAGCCAATGGTCAACAGGTAAACTGGATTACGGAAGACAAGGATCATTGTTTATGGTTTGGTGCTGACAAACTGGTCATCTACGATCCAAAAAATCAAAAAATTTTAAAATACAATGAATCAACCAGATACATGATTGAGGATTCCAAAAATAGGTTCTGGCTGACAACGCTTACGCATGGTTTCGCACTTTTCTCCAAAGAAAAGGGTTTTGTCAGGTACTACGATGAGAAAAACGGATTGGCCAACAATCAGACCCTGGCGATTCTTGAGGACAACGAACATTTTCTTTGGATCAGTACAAACAACGGTCTTTCAAAATTTGATCCAGAAAAAGAACGATTTCATACTTTCTCGACCAAAAGTGGATTCCAGAACGATCAGTTTACCTATGGAGCGGCCTATAAACTGCCTACGGGGGAGTTGCTGTTCGGAGGAATCTCGGGTTTCAATATTTTCGATCCATCAAAAATTAAGTCGGGAGATTATTCGGCCCCCATTGTATTAACCGATCTTAAAATTCTGAATAAAAGTGTCCGTATTGGTCAGGATAAAAATGATGTACTCACGAAGTGCATCTCTGAAACAGATAAAATTGACCTGAAATATGAACAGAATTCAGTAGCCCTTGAGTTTGCTTCCTTCGATTTTGCGAACATCATGGGAATCCAGTATTCCTATTTTATGGAAGGTTTCGACAAGGATTGGAATGAGCCATCCGACAAGCGGCTGGCAACCTACACCAATCTTAATCCCGGAACCTATACTTTCCGTGTTAAAACTGTTTCCATTGACAGACAGGACAGCAACATTGGTCCGGCACTGACCATCGTCGTAGAACCACCCTACTGGCAGGCCTGGTGGTTTCGAAGTGCCATTTTCCTGACCATCCTGGGATTGTTGTACTGGCTGATCTTCTTCCTGCAAAACAGGGAAAAGCTGAAGCACAATCTCGTGCTCGAAAAGATCAAGGCTACCAAGTTGCATGAACTGGATATGATGAAGCTGCGGTTTTATACCAATATTTCACATGAAATAAGGACGCCTCTCACACTGATTTTAGGTCCGCTCGAAAAATTAAGGAACAACACCATTCCGGAAGCAGAAATAAAGGGTCATCTGGATGTTATGCACAGGAATGCAAATCAACTGCACGAGTTGATCAACCAGTTGCTCGATTTCAGGAAAATGGAGTCAGGTAACCTGAAACTTGCCTTGAAACGGGGTGACCTGGTCTCTTTCATTGGAGGTGTTGTCAGTTCATTTGTGAAATTCGCTGAAGAAAAGGAGATTGAGTTAAGGTTCATTTCGCTGAAAAATGAGATTATCACCAATTTCGATGAAGACAAAATTGGCAAGATCATGAACAATCTCCTGTCAAATGCCTTTAAATTTACAGGTAAGGGGGGAAAGATCGTAGTCAATATATCTTTGGTTTTTGATGCGGAAGAGAATGAGAATTCAGAAGAGATTACCGGGAAAAGATTAATTGAAATCTCTGTCAAAGATACCGGAATAGGTATTGAGCAATCCAACCTTGAAAAAATATTCAACAGGTTTTTCCAGGTTGATCAGCATTCTGCCCAAACCGGAACCGGAATCGGACTGGCTCTGACCAAAGAGTTGGTTAAACTGCATAACGGCAAGATTTTCGTCAAGAGCAAACCTGGGAAGAGTTCAAAATTTACTGTGCAACTTCCGTACGAAGAACTGAAAGTTTCTGAAGATGATATGGGTCTTCCTGCATCCGGCTTAAAGGAAGATGGTTCGGAGGGCGGGCTGAACGACGAGACAATGAATGAAATGAACAGTGCTGAACAGAAAATCATGCTGCTGGTTGACGACAATGCGGACGTACGCTATTTCATTAAATCCCATTTCTCCTCTTCCTTCCGCATCCTGGAAGCCAAGGATGGGGTTGAAGGCTGGAATATAGCATTGAGCAGCATTCCCAATATCATTATCAGCGACATCATGATGCCCGACATGGATGGATTCGAATTCTGCAGGAAAATCAGGAAGGATGAGCGCACTTCACATATTCCAATTATCCTGCTTACCGCCTTCGGTTCCAGGGAGCATGAAATCGAAGGTTTGAGCCAGGGCGCCGATGATTATATAACCAAACCGTTTGACCTGGTTATCCTCCAGACAAAAGTGGAAAACATTCTTTCCGTCAGGCAGTCACTAAAACAGAAATATTCCGGGGAAATGATGCTGCAGCCAAGGAATGTCCTGTTAAGTTCTCCGGATGAACGGTTCCTTCAAAGGGCAATAGACGTGGTGGAGAACAATATTTCGGATCCGGATCTCGATATAGACCGCTTTGCCGTTGAAATAGGTGTCAGTCGTATGCAGCTTTACCGAAAACTGAACGCGCTGACAGAAATGACTGTCAAGGAGTTTGTACGGAATATCCGACTGAAAAGAGCAGCCCAAATGCTCGTTCAGCAGAAGATGAATGTTTCGGAAGTGGCTTATGCCGTTGGATTCAGGGACCTGTCGCATTTCCGGAAGTGCTTCAGGCAGGAATTTAACATGAGCGCATCCGAATACATTGAAAAACATTCACCCGGACAAGTTTAAAATGACAAGTCCCATCTTTTTGGGATGTTGATTATTAGCCTCTTTGTGTCCTTTGTGGTAAAATAACTTTTTTACCACAAAGGTCACAAAGGAAAACACGAAGGACTCAAAGTAGTTAAGTGAATTTTTGCCTGGCATAAATAGGACTGGACATCCTATTTGGGCGAATTTCTTCCTTCTGGACATCCCCACCTGAATAATTCTTCTATCAGCCTGTTTTGCATAGTTAAAGCGTATAAAGCTAGACAGATGCAATTTTTAGCAATTGTGAGATGTTAAGAATTCACCCGTTATTTGGTACGTACAGCACTCCCATGGTACGCCTGAACTCCCCATTTGATATGAATTTTTGCCCCTTCCGGGATATCCCATTGTAACTTTGCCTGCGACTAAACAGTGGAAAAGAATGGAAAAAATAAACAGAAAAATTAAAAGGGTAAACTTGATGATTATAGGAATGACGATAATCCTGACCATCATTCTCTCTTTTCTGATTATTTCCAGTTTATAACCACTGCTGGCCAAAATTGAACTGACAAACTAAAATAGGAAGAGAATGAGAAAAAATGGGATATGGTTCCCTGTATTCCTGTTCCTGATTATTGCAACTGCTTCGCAGGGACAGACAATGAAAAAAGAAGGTTCCGAATTGGCTGAAAAGATGGCCGAATCGGAAATGAAACAATTTCCCGAACCCTGGACCGTCGATTTTAATCCCAAACCCGTCTGGAATTATACCCAGGGCCTGATTGCCCAGTCCATGCTCATGGTTTGGAAGGAAACCAAAAACGAGGCGTTTTACAATTATGCCAAAACCTATGCCGATAAACTGATCGACGCATCAGGCAATATTTCAGGATACAAGGCTGAAGAATACAATATCGATTGTATGAATTCGGGGAAATTCCTTTTCGAACTTTTTGACAGGACCAAAGATGATAGATACCGTAATACAATCATCCTGCTAAGAAATCAGTTGAAAACCCAGCCACGCACCTCCGAAGGTGGTTTCTGGCACAAGCAGCGTTACCCCAACCAGATGTGGCTCGACGGACTGTACATGGCTGCTCCGTTCTATGCTCAATATGCTCAGGTTTTTAATGAACCTGATTTGTTTAATGATGTAGTCAATCAATTTAAAGTTGTACACAAGCACTCCTATGATCCGAAAACCGGATTGAATTACCACGGTTGGGATGAGAGCAAGCAACAGAAATGGGCCAATCCGGAAACAGGTTGTTCTCCGAATTTCTGGAGCAGGGCAGAAGGCTGGTATGCTATGGCGCTTGTTGATGTTCTGGATTTTCTTCCTCAGAACCATGCTGGTCGTCCCAAATTGATTGAAATTCTAAACCAGGTTGCTGTTGGAATCAGGAAATCCCAGGATCTAAAATCCGGATTGTGGTATCAGGTTACTGACCAGGGCGGAAAGGATGGAAATTACCTGGAAGCAACAGGCTCCTCCATGTTTACCTATGCTTTGCTGAAAGCGGTCCGGAAAGGCTACATCAGTAAAGAATACAAGGCCGTGGCGTTAAAAGCCTATTCCGGAATATTGAACAACCTCATCAAAAATAACACCGATGGCACAATTAGCCTGACTAAATGCTGCTCGGTAGCTGGTTTGGGTGGAAACCCCTACCGGGATGGTTCTTACGAATACTACGTGAAGGAACCTGTACGCGACAACGATCCGAAAGGAGTTGGGCCATTTATCATGGCTTCCCTTGAAATGAAAATGAAATAACTAAATAAAAGCAAAATTCCAACTTAATAATTATCTATGATGAAAATGAAGAAAAGTTTTCTAAAGAAGGTTTGTTTGTTAGCACTGATGGTCATATTTGCGGGCGCTCAGCTTTTCGCCCAAAAGGTAACCGGTAAAGTGGTTGACGAGACAAACACGCCCATTCCGGGTGCAAATGTTGTCGTAAAAGGAACCACCAATGGTGTGATAACCAATATGGATGGTGTCTTTTCGATTACTCCTGCCAATGTCCAGAAGGATGTAATTCAATTCTCTTTTATCGGTTACGAAACCAAAGAGGTACCAATTAACGGACAGAAAGTAATTAATGTACAATTAACCAGCGGCACTCTGCAGATTGAAGAGGTTGTTGCCATTGGTTACGGTACAGTTAAAAAGCGCGATGTTACAGGTTCTGTTGCGTCAGTTACCGGTAAACAAATTGCGGCGATTCCCGTTTCCAACGTTGCACAGGCGCTCGAGGGACGCCTCGCCGGTGTGAATGTGATTTCTCAGGATGGAAGACCCGATGCGACTATTTCAATTCGTGTGCGTGGTGGAGGTTCCATCTCACAAAGCAATGATCCACTAGTTTTGATTGACGGTGTTCCGGGCAACATTAGCGATATTCCTTCTGAGATGGTAGAAAGCATTGATGTGCTGAAGGATGCCTCCTCTACGGCTATTTTCGGAGCACGCGGTGCCAATGGCGTTATCCTCATTACCACCAAAAGGGGAAAATCCGGTGATGTTACGGTGAGTTATAGCGGTTATGGAAAATTCAACACCCCAACCGGATATCTTTCCACCTTAAGCCCTTATGATTACCTGGTATCAAGATGGGGCCTTCTTGATACCTATTATGGAACATCCTACACAACACCATTCCAGAAGTTATGGGGAATAGGAGCTTATACCGGCAGTAACTCTGCAGGCATAGATGCATACAAAAATGTGACCCCCTACAACCTGCAAAAGGATGTATACAACAGTTCATTCTCTCAAAACCATGACCTGACTATTTCGGGTGGAACTGACAAAACAAAGGTTATTTTCGGAGTTAGCTATCTGGATGATGAAGGTATGAAATTGGACTCCTATTCCAAAAGAGCCTCAGCTTCGCTCAAGGTAGATCAAAAAATAGGTAATAACCTGGACTTCAACTTAGACTTGCTTTATACGGATAAAAATTCGATGGGCAATGAAAGTACAACCAGTGGTTTAGGTTCCACCCTCTCCGGATCATACCGTTTCCGTCCTATCGCTAAAAGTGACATAAAAGGCGATCTCTCTTTTCTGGGTGACCCTACATTGGGCGAAGAGTCGTTTGTCATGGATGATATGTACAACGCCGTTAACATTATCAATGATCATCAAAACCTGTTAATGACACAATCGCTTCGTGGTACGGCTGGTTTGAACTGGAAAATTATGAAGGGTTTAACCTACCACACTGAATTGACCCTGGCCCGCAGCTTTACGCAAAATAAAATCTGGAGAGGTCCAACACCTGCCAGCGGTAACGAGACAAACTATCTGAACGCTGATGGTACGCTTATTTATGCTGGCGATGCAGATTATAGAAAAAATGATGCAAGGTCTATGCGTTGGGTGAACACCCTGGCGTATGAATTAAAACTGAATGAAATTCACCGGATCAATGTTTTGCTCGGACAGGAAATAACCAACTCGGGCGGAACCAGCATGCGCATCTCAGGCCAAAAATATCCAGCCAATTTTACACAGGATAATGCTTTTGCCATGATTTCGCAATACGGCTCAAACCTGGTAGTCCAATCGGGTGTCAGTACCCCAAACCGTCTTCAGTCTTATTTCGGCAGGGCAAATTACTCGCTCATGGACAAATACATGTTTGCTGCTACCTTCCGCGCGGACGGTTCTTCAACCTTCTCTCCTGAGCACAGATGGGGATACTTCCCAGCCGGTTCGGTTGCATGGCGCATTTCGCAGGAATCTTTCATGAAAAGCATCAAAAATCTCGATGACCTAAAACTTCGCGCATCTTATGGTGAGGTTGGAAATGATGCCATTAGTGCCGACCAGTGGTCGCAATTGTGGACTGCCACTACGGATACACGCTGGCAATATGGCCTGAACAGAGTACTTCAGCCTTCTTATGACCTGGCTTCCGCCCAATTGGCAAACCCCGATTTAAAATGGGAAACTACGATTACACGCAACATCGGTCTTGATTTTTCGCTGTTCAATCATCGTTTGTCGGGTACTATCGACGTTTACAACAATAGCACAAAAGACTTGCTCATGCTGATCGATATTCCCTCTATCACAGGATTTACCACCAGCTATGCAAATATTGGACAAACCAGTAACAAAGGGGTGGAAATCTCCGTTACGGGTACGATATTGAAGAATAAGGATTGGAACATAACGGCAAGCGCTAACATCAACTTTAACAAAGGTAACATCGACAAACTGGCAGATGGGCTTCAAAGTGCTTACGGAACAGCATTCCTGCAATCCGGGATTCCGAATTCTGACTACAAATTAGTGGTAGGACAACCTGTTGGTATTGTCATGGGTTACCAAATGGATGGTAAAGGATATTATACACCGGACGATTTCAATTTTGACGCTGCAACGAATAAATACACCTTAAAAACAGGTGTTGCAGATCTTTCATCCGCATTCGTTGCTTATCGAAGTGGTTTGGTTACCGGCACTCAACAGGCTTATCCCGGTTTGCCTAAATTTGTAGATACCAACAAAGACGGAGTGATTGATGTCAAGGACATTGTCCCAATTGGTAATACGAATCCCAAAAATACAGGTGGTTTCAACCTCAACGCTGCTTTCAGGAGCTTCGATCTTGGCTTGTATTTTAACTGGAGCTACGGCAATGATATCTACAATGCCAATAAGTTGGCAACGCTTTATAACATTAACAAAGGCGGTGGTCTGTATGGTAATAAGCTGGCAATTGTGAAAGATTCTTATACATATTACCAAATTCAGAGTGGGAATCTGGTGCACCTTGTCACTCCCGACCAGTTGAATGCTGCCAACGTAAATGCAGCAATACCGTCAACATATCTGCAACAGGGCTATGTTTCCGATATCGGTATTGAAAGTGGTTCATACCTTCGTCTCAATACGGTGACCCTGGGCTATACCTTGCCAAAAGAGTTGCTAAACAAGGTTAAAATAGGCAACATCCGCGTATACGGATCCATTTATAATGCACTTACGCTGACAGGTTATTCGGGTCTTGACCCTGATGTCAATTCGAATCAAAACCTGAATAGCTCCCGTTACCCAACTCCTGGGCTTGACTGGGGAACCTATCCTCGTGCCCGCCAGTTTGTGATTGGATTAAATGCAACTTTCTAAATCGTATAAATGGACAATAATATTAAAAGTATAACAATTATGAAAAAAATAGTAATATATATGTGTTTGGCACTTTTGCCATTCATGTTTACAGGGTGTAAAGACTATTTGAATGTATCGAATGCAGGTAATTCCGATGATAACTTCGTGATGTCTAGTCCCGCTGAAGCTTTTAAAGCACTATCTTGGGCATATGCTGAATACCGTCAAAATGCGGCCGCCGGAGGAAACTACAACTGGCAAGACCCATTGGGATCTGATGCTGAATACCTGAACGAATATCCTTCTGCAAATAATGTCATTGCAAGGTTGCAACCCGCAGCTACTACTGTAAATACCGATATGGGTCTGTACAATAGTTTAAATGTTGCGCTTGCCCGCGCAACCCGTGTTGCCGATTTAATAGCAGCAAAGGCCGAATATCAGGCCGATGCCAAGGGTAGCGCGCCTACCGCATGGACACAAATTTATGGAGAAGCCAAAACCTTAAGGGCCTATTTAGCCTGGGAATTGGTGCGACATTTTGGGGATGTTCCGTATGGTTATGAAAACCAGGTTGTGAGTACTTACACACTGACCTCCCGCTTCGAGATTATGGACAAGATTATTGCTGATGTCAAAGCAGTAGAGGGTAAAATGTATGTATTAGGGCAAGGCGGAATTACAGCTGAACGAATCAGTCGTACATTTGCCAATGCACTGATTGGCGAAATTGCGCTTCATGCAGGAAGCTGGCAAACCATTCGTACCGATGTAAAAGGATTGTATGGTACTGTGCAGTTTGTGAATAAAGGTACAGATGACGGTTCGTGCGTTTATGCCCGTCGTTCAGACTATCTAGACTATCTTAAAGTAGCTGAAACCTATCTGAATGCGGCTGTGAACACCCAGAACGGAACTGCAAAGCTGATTACATCCGACACCAGGTCCGTCAATAATCCTTTCCAAAAACACTGGCAGGAAATCAACTCCAGGCGAATCAGCCAGGAATCTCTCTTTGAAATTGGTTGCGTAGCAGGTACTGGAAACAGTGAATATGGATACAGTATGGGACGTCCAGGCTCCAATAGTTCAGTCAATGCTTACTTAAATACGTATGCTGCTATTCGAATTGTTCCTTCATTCTTCTATAATAGTTACGAAACCGGTGACATGCGTCGTGATGTCAGTATGGTAATATCCGGCAGCAATGCAGCAACCGGACAGGAAAACCTGGTTCCATTCGGAGTGACTACACGTATTGGCGGCGGAGGACCTAGTACCAACAAGTGGGACAAAAACAGGGGAGACGTACCTTTATACCCCAATGCAACATTCCGTTCTTCAGGTATCAACTATGTCATCCTGAGAATGGCTGATGTGATTCTCATGCTTGCTGAAGCAAAAGCAGTCTCAGGAAGTGACGCTGCAGGTGCAATTACTTTGGTAAACCAAATTCGTACAAGAGCTTTTGGTAATACAAGCAAAAACCTTTCAGGACTATCTGGCGATGCATTGGTGGATGCGGTCTACAACGAGCGCAAATTGGAACTATTGGGAGAAGGAACTATTCGTTGGGACATGATTCGTTCGGGCAAATTCAACGAAAGAGCCATCGCGATCCGCAAGGAAATGTCAGATATGACGGCTGGCCTTCAGGCAAATGGTTACTACACCTTCCCAAGTGGAAGAACCATCTCCAATTATGTTTGGACTAAATATGTCCAAATAGGTGGCGCTGTTGCAACAGTTACACAAAATCCTGTCGATACTGATCCCGCTCAAACCCCGGGTTGGCGAGGAATCTACAATTGGGGGGTTGCAGCCTATACAACAACAGCCAGAAATTTAGCTGTCCAAGGCTTGTATACCTACATTGATCCTGCAGGAGCCGCAGCAGCAGCGTTGGTAGCCAGTGGTTACACGAGAGCGAACTGGGGAATCACGGTTTGGAGTGATGCAAATGCCAAAGCGATGTTAAGTTCTGCTATTTTGGATGGCGTTGTAGGCCGCGAAAGTAATGCACCTCGCTACTTTCACCCGATGCCTTTTACAGTAATTGACCAATCGAAAGGGAACGTAACGAATGGTTACGGTTTGCCCAATAAATAATAGGCGTTAAGATAGATTTGTAGTAGTAGGAATAACCCGTCCAATTGCGGACGGGTTATTTTCTTTCAGGCAGGAAAATATCAAATATAGTCCACCATGAACCTGTTGAAACTGGTTTTTACAATTCTTGTATTTGTTCCCATTTTGTCTTTATCTCCGCCATCGCAGAAGATAGCGACAGCATCGGACGGAAACATTGTCTGGATATTGAATGATCTGGCTTCATCGTCTGCAACCGGAATCACTTTCGCCGGAAAGCCCAAAACCGTGACATGCAAATATGGGAAGGCCTTGCAATTCAATGGCATTTCGGATGGTATTTTTCTTGATCAGATGCCATTGGAAGGGTTGGAGAAATTCACAATCGAAATAATCATGTGTCCCCGCAACGGAGGTAATCCCGAACAACGATACTTCCATAGCGGCGAAGTGAAAGGGAACAGGGTACTGCTTGAACTTCGGTCAACCCCCGCAGGCTGGTACCTGGACGCCTTTGTCAAATCGGGTAATGAACAAAAAACCTTGATCGAACCTTCGCTCCTGCATCCGCTGGATCAATGGGCTCATATAGCGTTTGTAGTCGAAAACGGGAAGCAGGAAACTTTTGTCAACGGGATAAAGGAACTTGAAAGCAGTATTGAGTTTGCTCCGCTGCATGGAGGAAGAACCTCCATAGGTGTCAGGCAAAGTGAAACTTCCTGGTTTATAGGAGAAATTTATGAAATAAGAATTACAGGTGAAGCATTGAATCCATCACAGTTTCTAAAATTATGAAATAGGAAAATCCGTAACTTACTTTGGGTTCCTTTGTGTATACCTTAGTGTCCATTGTGGTTAAGTTCTGAATTTCACAAGGTCGCTAAGGAAGACACCATAAAGATTAACTTACCATCCAATAATTATTATTCAAAAAGATACCATGAGACAATTTTTGATAATCGTCTGTTTGTTCCTCCTTACCCTGACTGCCACAATACAATTACCTGCTCAGGATAACAAACTTGTCACTGAAGCAGAACATTCCATGCTGAAAGCTACGAAATTCATGGTAGAAAAAGCAGCTACCAATGGAGGATATGTTTGGTATTACATGCCTGATTTCTCCAGGAAATGGGGCGAAATGGAGGCTTATCCCACCATGATCTGGTTGCAGCATCCGGGTACGGTAAGCATGGGACATCTTTTTCTGGATGCCTACAGGGCAACTGGCAATGAATATTATTACGAGGCAGCTGTAAAGGCCGCCAAAGCGATTATCTGGGGACAAAGTCATGAAGGCGGATGGAATTACATGATCGATTTTGCAGGCGATCGTTCCCTGAAACAGTGGTACAATACCATTGGAAAAAATGGATGGCGGCTCGAAGAGTTTCAGCATTATTACGGCAATTGTACCTTCGACGATGACATTACTTCAGACGCAGCAAGGTTCCTGCTCAGGATGTATCTCGAAAAAATGGATCCGGCCTTTAAACCGGCACTCGACAAAGCCATTGATTTTATCCTTGCCAGCCAGTATCCGATCGGAGGTTGGCCGCAGCGATTTCCCCTGAAATATGATTTTAACAAACAGGGCCATCCCGATTATACCTCCTATTACACCTTTAACGACGATGTGATCTGGGAAAACGTACATTTCCTGATTCAGTGCTACCAGGTGCTGGGAGAAGAGCGGTTCCTCGATCCAATCCGTCGCGGTATGAATTTCTACCTGACATCGCAGGATGCCTGTGGCGCATGGGGCTACCAAATGAATTTATCGCTCGAAACTGCCGGTGCCAGGACCTATGAACCAGCAGCATTCATGCCCGCACCAACCTTCACGAATGCCATGTTGCTGCTGAAATTCTATGAATACACAGGCGACAGGAAATTCCTAACCCATGTTCCTGATGCCATCAACTGGCTCGAAGCAACCAAACTGCCTGCAAATGAAATGGAAGGAGGAAGGACTCATCCGACGTTTGTGGAAATGGGTACCAACAAGGCTTTGTATGTACATCGGAAAGGTTCAAATGTCAAATACGGATATTATTACACGGACTACAACAAGGAGCACCTGCTGGGTCATTACAATGGTCGGCGTCATGTTCCTGTTGAGGAACTTAATGAGGCATACAAGCGCATTTCCGCACTCACACCGGAAGAGGCTACCAAAGACTCCCCATTAAAAGTGGCTGCATTTGCCGGTGACAGTACACCCCAGAAATTTTATGACCTGAACAGGAATACGTATCGCTTTTCACCCAAGGAGGCTGATGTGAAGGAGATCATTCAATCGCTCGACAAGGAAGGCCGGTGGCTTTCCAAACATGCTATGATCAGTCATCCATTCATGGGCGATGGGCAAAAACAGGAGCCTACTGATGAGTTTGCTTCAACCAATGTTGGAGACGAAACGGATACTTCTCCCTTCAGGGACCCGTCGGATCAGGAGTACATATCAACAGGCGATTATATCAGAAATATGAATCTTCTGATCAATTATGTTAAGGAAGGTAAAACTTCTGAGCGCACAAACAAACCTTCAATGAAATAAGATACTGTTATGATTGTTTTTCAGGTAAAGAAGAAATTTGCGTTGATTATCCTGGTTGCCTTAACAGGATTACTGATATCAGGAAATCAGGCTATTGGAAAGGATAGGAAAAGTTCCGTAAAATCTTCGAATGTTGGTTACTTCATGAATCCCGTGATGGGAGGTGATTATCCCGATCCATCCGTTTTGCGGGTTGGGAAGGATTATTACCTGACGAACTCCTCTTTCGAATACTATCCCGGATTGCTTGTCTGGCATTCAACAGACCTGGTTCATTGGGAAAGGCTGGGCTTTGCCCTCCACGAATATGTCGGCTCCGTATGGGCCCCCGACCTGGTTAAATACGGGGATAAATTTTATATCTACTTTCCGGCAGGCAGGAAAATCTGGGTAGTAACGGCATCTTCCCCGGAAGGCCCGTGGTCGGCACCCATTGATATGAAATTGCAGGGGTTTATCGATCCGGGACATTTGGTTGATGCGGAAGGTAACCGCTACCTCTATCTTTCAGGTGGTTCAACTGTCAAATTGGCCAAAGATGGATTGTCTGCCATAGGTGAACCGGTGCAATCCTATGCCGGATGGCAATTCCCGAAGGATTGGAGCACGGAGTGCTTTTGCCTCGAATCACCCAAATCAACTGTTAAGGACGGCTATTTTTACCAGACGGTGGCTGAAGGTGGAACCGCCGGTCCGGCTACGGCTCATCTGGTGGTGTCGGCCAGGTCGAAGTCCCCTTTTGGTCCGTGGGAAAATTCGCCGTTTAATCCGATTATTCATACCAGCGACAGAAGCGAAAGGTGGTGGTGTCAGGGCCATGGATCGCTTGTGGATGATCCGAACGGCAACTGGTGGATCATGTACCACAGCTACGAAAAGTATTTCCAGACCCTTGGCCGTCAGACCTTGATGATGCCCGTCGTTTGGACCAAAGATCACTGGTTCAGGGTACCCGAGGGGGTTAAAAGCAGTGAATCCATCCACAGTCCGGCATTGCAGTCGAATATTCCTGCCGACAAACTCTCCGATGATTTTTCGGGAACGAAACTGGGACTGCAATGGCAGTTCTTCAAAAAATATTCTCCCGAAAGGTTTGAGCTGAAGAATGGAGCACTGAATCTGAAAGCTGAAGGGAATTCTTTCCTAAACAGTTCACCGCTGTTGGTGAATTCTGCCGACAGGAAATATGAAATCCAGGTTGAGTACACCATCGAACCTGGCGTGACTGCCGGTTTGTGCCTGTTTTACAATGAACAGGCCAACCTCCGAATTTCTGTTGATGCTGAACGTTTTACGGTTTTCAATCAGCAAAATGCGAAAATCAGGACGAATAATCTGGTTGGCAAGCATGGTTTTTTGCGTATTCTCAATGACGAAAATGAAATAAGTTTCTATTTCAGCGGAGACGGAAAAATGTGGAGCCGCCTGGAGCGTACCATCGACGCTACCGGCTTCAATCACAATGTTTTTGGCGGTTTCATGAGCCTGCGCGCCGGACTTTTCGCCTTTGGTGAAGGGAAAGTGGTGTTTGATAATTTTGTCTACAGAAGATTGTAGATATACCTTGGAGTAATGAATAACAAATGATAAAAATAGGTTAACATCATTATCGGATCAAAGAATTATTAAATGAATAACAAATAGTTTCACGCAAAGGACGCTAAGGAAGACGCAAAGATTTCTGACTTTTACTTTGCGTTTCTTTGCTATTTTTCTTAGCGTCCTTTGCGTGAACATTCAATATAAATACACAACGAAACTTCAAAAGTTGAGCAATAATTTAATGCAAACAGTTTCTCAATATGATCTCGCAATGAACCTGAAACAAAAATATTGGAGTTTTTTGGTTACATTTTTGCTGATTTGGTTTCTGCCAAATTTGACATTGGCCCATTTTGAGACGACTCCAAATTCGCCAATCCAGATTTCTAAAGACGGAAAGATCAGTTACAAGGCTGAAGCAAATGGCGACAGGGTTCCGGATTTTTCTTTTTGTGGGTACATGGCATCGGAATCACCAATTCCGGATGTTCCGGTCAAGGTAATTGTCCCCGCCACAAATGGTGACGCAACTTTCCGGATCCAATCTGCCATTGATTATGTCTCCACATTGCCCTTGGATAAAAATGGTTTTCGCGGGTGCATCCTTTTGGAGAAGGGCACTTTTGAAGTTGCAGGGAATATTTCTATACGGACATCAGGTGTCGTTTTGCGTGGAAGCGGATGTGCAAGGGAAGGAACTGTTCTTCGGGGATCAGGTGTCGACAGGGAGACACTGATAAGGATCACCGGTTTGAATAACCGTATTGCCGGATCACCCGTTCAGCTGGCAGATAAATATTTTCCTGTTAATTCAACGGTATTGACATTTAAAACCGGACACTCATTCAAAATCGGAGATCAGGTAATTGTAAACAGGCCTTCAACTAAAGAATGGCTGGAGACCCTGGGGACCGACAAGATCGGCATTTACGTCGATTACACGCTGACCAAATGGGAGCCGGGCGATTTCGATCAGAACTGGTACCGGAAAGTGGTTGCAACTACTCCCGAATCGATTACCATTGATGTCCCGCTAACCAATTCACTCGACCCAAAATTCGGAGGTGGAACAGTCTCGGTATACGGTTGGTCCGGACAGATCAGGAATACCGGGGTTGAAAATTTGAGGTGTATCTCTTCGTTTGATTCTTCCAATGCCAAGGATGAAAACCACAGGTGGATGGCTATTACCATGGACAATGTCTGCGACTCCTGGGTTCGAAGAATCGTTGCCGAGCATTTTGTGAGTTCAGCAGTTGCAGTTTGGGAAACGACCCGCCGAATCACCGTGGAAGATTGCAAATCTCTTGCACCTGTCGGAGAAATTGGGAATTACAGGCGTTACTCCTTTCAGACACTAGGGCAGCAGGTACTTTTTCAGCGCTGTTTCTCGGAATTTGGTTACCATTCATTCTCAGTCGGATTTACTGCCGCCGGTCCGAATGCTTTCGTTCAATGCTACGATTATTTGCCTTACGACTTCAGCGGAGCCATCGGTGGTTGGGCAACAGGTGTACTCTTCGACAAAATGACTGTTGACGGCGGAATTATCAGCCTTGCCTACCGGGATGTGGATGGCCAGGGTGGCGGCTGGAGTGCAGCCAACTCGCTTTGCTGGCAATGCAGGGCTGCGCAGATTCATCTGCCTGCTCCCCCGACGGCCCAAAATTGGGCTTATGCCAGTTGGGCGCAGGGTTATGGCAATGGTCACCACGAATTGCAACATACTTTCGTGAAACCCGAAAGTTTTTTCTATGCGCAACTGGAAGCACGTACCGGAAAGAAATCCCCTGAGACAGACAAAATCCTGGTGTATGAAACGCCCGAAACGACTGCTCCAACTGTTGAGTTGGCGGCGGCGATGAGTAAGCGGTCAAAATTGCCTGATCTGACCATGGACGCCTGGATTAGCCAGATGATTGAAAAATATCCGATTGCATCTGATGTTTCGTCGGCCAAAAAACTGGAGGATACGGGATTTAAGATTTCTACAAAGGCTGTTCAGAATGGACCGGCCATCGCATTGAAAAACGGATGGTTGGTAAGCGGGAATCAGATTTTGACAGGCAAAAGGGAGCGCACATCAATGTGGAGAGGCACCACCAGGCCTTCCGAACTGTTCAGGCCGAATCCGAATCTTGTAAGGTTCGTACCCGGAAGGATCGGCAGGGGACTAACCGATGACCTCGATACCGTGGCAGGCGACATGGTACGAAATCATGTGGCCGTGATGCAGAATTTTCCGGCACTCTGGTACGAAAGAAGGCGGGACGACCATGCACGCACCCGTCGGGCAAATGCAGATGTCTGGGCGCCATTTTACGAACAACCTTTCAGCAGAAGCGGTCAGGGTGAGGCTTATGACCGGCTGAGCAAATATGACCTCACCAAATGGAACACCTGGTACTGGCTGAGGCTCAAAAAATTTGCGGATCTTGCCGATCAGAATGGCCTCGTTTTTCTTGAAGAACATTACCTTCAGCACAACATCATCGAGGAGGGCGCCCACTGGGCAGACTATCCCTGGAGAACAGCGAACAATATCAACAATCCGGGATTCCCCGAAAATCCTGCATTCTCCGGCGATAAAAGGGTTTTCATGGCCGAACAGTTTTATGATACCACGAACCTGGTCATCAGAAACTATCACAGGAATTACATCAGGAAAAGTCTGGATAATTTTGCGGACAATGCCAACATCATCCACCATCTTGGGTCAGAATTCACGGGGCCTCTCCATTTTGTAGAATTTTGGCTGAACGTAATACGGGAGTGGGAAACTGAGAACAATAAAAAAGTTCTTGTGATGTTACCCGGTACCAAAGAGGTACAGGACGCTATCCTTGCCGATCCGAAATTTTCATCCCTGGTAGATATGATCGATGTGATTCAGTGGCAATACCGCAGCGACGGCAGTTTGTATGCGCCAATTGGCGGAGTTAGCCTTACGGAAAGGCAATATTCACGGCTGGAGGAAGTGGGGGAGACCTCCTTCGGCCAGATTTACAGGGCGGTGAGCGAGTTCCGGACCAAATATCCCGGTAAGGCCATCGTCTATTCCCGAAGGGGTGTGAAATTTGCTGACTGGGCTGTCTTTATGGGTGGCGGATCACTTGCATCGCTGCCCACCGTCCCGGATGCCCGCTTCCTGGTGCAGGCATCGGAAATGAAATCCATGCCCCGGAATAACACATCTTCAAAGCAATACGTGCTGGGGAAAGAAGGATTGGGTTACATTATTTACAGCGAATCACAGAATGTGACTGTCGATCTGACCAGCGACAAAAAAAGTTATCTGCTGAAATGGATCAATCCGTCGACTGGTGAAACCCGAAATTCGGAAGTAAAAGTGACGGGAGGGAAATTGAATACAATAAATTCGCCATTTCAAGGCCCGGTTGTAGCCTGGATAACAGGAAAATTTTAACAAAATATATTTTTTAATGATTTTCTCATATAAATTTGAATAGGATGAAGATTTCAATCTTACTAAGAAATTTTAAGGTATTACTTGCAGTCATGATACTGGTAGGCAGCCTTTCCGCACAGGAAAAGGTGCCGTCAAAAAAGTACATTTCGATCAGCCTGAGCCCGTTCTCGGATAGCAGGGGCCATTGGTATGGGATACGGGATGCCGGGAATATCGTCAATCCGGTACCTAACCAGCCAAAATACCAGGAGTCGGATATCATTCATATTGCCGATAATATCCTGCTTTATCAGCGCAACAACGGTGGCTGGCCCAAAAACTACGACATGCAGGCCATTTTGACCAGTGCGCAGGTAGACAGTCTGCAGAAAACCAAGGATATGGTTCATACTACCTTTGATAATTCTACTACCTATACCCATGTTGAATATCTTGCCCAAGTGTATTCCCAAACATCTATCGAAAAATACAAGGATGCCTGTCTGAAGGGTATCCGGTTTATGCTTAAGGCTCAGTATCCCAACGGTGGCTGGCCGCAGTATTATCCTTTGGAAAAAAATAATTACAGCAGCCACATCACCTTCAACGACGGCGCCTATATGGGGGTGATGTTAACGCTGAAAAAGATCATCGACAATGATCCGATGTTTTCATTTGTTGCCAAAAAGGAACGCAAGGAAGTAAATACAGCCTACAACAAAGGACTTGAGTGCATCCTGAAATGCCAGATTGTGAGCAAAGGCAGGCTGACTGCCTGGTGTCAACAATACGATGAATTCAATCTGAAACCCGCGTGGGCCCGTGCCTATGAAATGCCAAGCATCAGCAATGGTGAAAGCGTTGAGATCGTCTTGTTCCTGATGAGTCTGGATCATCCGGATAAGAGAATCATTGAGTCGGTCCAGTCTGCAGTGAAATGGTTCAGCGATTCAAAGATTTACAATACCAGGGTTAAAACAATTCCGGCTCCGCCAGAAAAAACACCCTATAAAATCAATACCATCGACCGAATTGTAGTGATAGATTCCACTGCTCCGCCGATCTGGACGCGGTTTTATGAGATCGAAACCGAAAGGCCCCTGTTCAGCGACCGAAACAGCAAATTGCTTTACTCTATTGCCGAAGTCAGCCGCGAACGGCGAAGCGGTTATGGCTGGTATACCTATGCCCCGAAGGAAGCCCTGGAAAAATATCCGGAATGGCAGAAAAAATGGGCGGCGGATAAGAATGTATTGGCTAAATAATTCAATAGGGTGACAATTGGATCTATTTCTATTGAAGAATACTTTGAGTCCTTCGTGCAATCCTTTGTGTACTTCGTGGTAAAAAAAAACAACCACAAAGGTCTCAAAGGAGAGCACAAAGGACACAAAGAACAAAGACGCATTATGAAAAAAATATTTGGATTGATCTTCTTCTGCCTGCTTTTGTTGGTTTCGGAGGCTTCCGCTGCTGAGAAAAATTGCCCCAATCTGGCTGTTTCGGCCAATAAGCGTTTCCTTACTGCAGATGGCAAACCTTTCTTCTGGCTGGGCGATACTGGTTGGATGCTGCTTGAAAAGCTGAACCGCACGGAAACAGATAAATACCTGGAAGTCAGGAAATCACAAGGGTTTAATGTCATTCAGATCATGTTGCTGCATACACTCTCCGCCAGGACTGTTGACGGAGATTCAGCGCTGATTAACAAAAATATTGCAGCGCCAAAAGTCTCATCTGCCCATGCCGGCGGTACCACCGTGGCGAAGGGTTATTGGGAAAACCTTGATTTTGTTGTGGATCTTGCCGCTAAAAAGGGAATTTATGTGGCGCTTGTCCCGGTTTGGGGACCTATCGTTCGTGCAGGTCAGGTGACAGAAAAGCAGGCCGCAGTTTATGCCGGTTTTCTTGGGAGCAGATATAAAAATAGCTCAAACGTTATTTGGGTCAATGGTGGTGATGTCAGGGGCGATGATTCCATCCGGATATGGAAAACCATCGGGAATACACTAAAAAAGACGGATCCAAACCACCTTGTCACTTATCATCCGTTCGGCAGGACCCAGTCTTCGATGTGGTTCCACAATGAAACATGGCTCGATTTCAACATGTTTCAGTCGGGCCACAGGAGCTACGAACAAGATACCGCCCGGGCAGACCTCCGGTATGGCGAAGACAACTGGCGGTATGTTGCTGCCGATTACAAAATGACACCTGTCAAGCCAACCCTTGATGGAGAACCATCCTATGAAGGCATGCCGCATGGCTTGCACGACACCCTGCAACCACGTTGGACTGACAGCGAT
This sequence comes from uncultured Bacteroidia bacterium, assembly GCA_903902325.1. GTDB lineage: Bacteria > Bacteroidota > Bacteroidia > Bacteroidales > Prolixibacteraceae > CAINVV01. Next base: position 3,631 of record CAIUUO010000031.1, on the reverse strand, counting down.
CTGCGCAGGTATGCCTACTGGTCCGTTTTCTCAGGTGGATGCGGTTTTACTTACGGAAACAACTCCGTGATGCAGATGCTTCAAAATAGAGACAGAACAAGTTCCTACGGTGCAAAGGAAACCTGGGATAAGGCCATCAATAATCCCGGAGCGTGGCAAATGATTTACCTGAAAAACCTGATGCAGCAATATCATTTTGATACGATGGCGCCAGATCAGGCTGTTTTGGCTGAACCTGGTGAGAGGTATGACCATTTGACGGCGCTCCAAGGCAAAGATTACCTGCTGGTTTATACCTGGAACGGAAGGAATATTGTTCTAAAGCCGGAAATGCTGACCGGATCACAATACAGTGTCAATTGGTATGCACCCAGGAACGGTATGTTCATGAACGTTGGTCAGGTTAAAAAGGGAGAAAAATTTGAATTTGATCCTCCGGGCAAGAAGGGGAATGGAAATGACTGGGTACTGATTCTCATTAAATACGCGGCGTCAACTTCCATGCTGACGATCCCCCGCGACAGTTCATTCACAACCTATCTTACCTGGCTTAAGTTGGCCAGGGATTTCCCGCAGGCAAAAATCGCAGAGGAAAAACTTCCTGAGGGATTGACTGCCAACTATGGAGTTACTTACAAGACCTTACCCGTTTCACCTTACGGGAAGCGGGAACTTCACCTCGACATCTTTCGGCCGCAGAAGCCTGGTCAATATCCGGTACTTCTGCTGATTCACGGAGGAGGATGGAGATCCGGTAACAGAACCATGGAAAATCAGATGGCGCAGCAAGTTGCCGGTCATGGTTATGTCACGGCTACCGTTGAATACAGATTATCACCCGAAGCGATCTATCCTGCCGCCGTCTATGACATCAAAGACGCCATCCGGTTTTTGCGTTCACAGGCAAAGAAATTCAGCATTGATCCGAATCGTTTCGCAACCTCAGGTACATCGGCAGGTGGGCAGCTTGCAGCACTCATTGGCATGACCGGTGAGGTTAAGAAATTTGACGGGGAAGGGGCGAACCCAAGGGTCTCCGCAAAAATTCAGGCCATTATAGACATCGATGGTGTACTGGATTTCCGGGATCCGAACGAAAGCGCCAAGGACGATGATCCATTGAAACCATCGGCAGGAGCCTTCTGGTTTGGAGCAACGCTTAAACAGGCGCCTGAAAAATGGACGGAAGCCTCCCCAATTATTTATGCCGGAAAGAATTCTCCGCCAATCCTGTTCATCAACAGCGCCTTGCCCAGGTTTCACGCAGGTCGCGACAGCGTTATCACCATTTTAAATCAGTATGGAATTTACAGTGAAGTTCATACTATCGAAAAAACACCTCATCCGTTCTGGCTGTTTCACCCATGGTTTGAACCAACAGTCGGATATATGGTGGTTTATTTGGATAGGATTTTCAAAAAATAATAAGCAACTACTTAAAATTTAATTAGTATGAACCTTTCTAGTATTTTCTTAGTGATGCCTTGGTGTCTTTGAGCCTTAGTGGCTATTTTTTTCTTGCCACAATGGCACTAAGACACCAAGGTTTCACTATGAATTATAAATGAATAAATTTCATTCGCATATATCATTGGAAATATGAAAAAAAGAGGATTTATTTTGCTTTTTAGTCTGTTTTTTTCGATCGGTCAGTATCTTTCTGCACAGGATAAATATGCCATGACAGTCTCGCAGGATGGCAAGGGAGACTTTACCACCATCCAGGCTGCCATCAATGCCAGCAAAGCCTATCCCGATCAAAGGGTGGTTATCAAGGTGAAGAATGGCATCTATAAGGAAAAAATTCTTGTCCCTGCCTGCAACACCAAACTTTCGATCATCGGGGAGAATGTGGAAAATACCATCATCACTTTCGATGACTATTTTGACAAGATCAACAGGGGACGGAACAGCACCTTTTATACCTACACCATGCTGGTACTGGCGAATGATTTCAGGATGGAAAATGTGACAGTCCAAAATACAGCGGGCCCTGTTGGCCAGGCCATTGCACTTTATGTGGAAGGAGATCGTGCTTTTATTGGTAACTGCCACATTCTGGGGAACCAGGATACGCTTCTTGCTTCCGGAAACTTTAGCCGCCAATATTTCAAAAACTGTTTCATCGAAGGGACCACGGATTTCATATTTGGTGAGGCAACCACTCTTTTTGAAAACTGCACGATTCACTGCAAGGCCAATTCATTCATCACTGCCGCCAGCACGCCGGCGGGAAAGCCTTACGGTTTTGTCTTCAACAACTGCAAAGTGACTGCGTCTGCCGAAGTGGATAAGGTTTACCTGGGCCGGCCTTGGAGAAGTTTTGCCAAAGTGGCCTACCTCCATTGCGAGATGGGTGCATTCATCCGGCCGGAAGGCTGGGACAACTGGTCCAAGGCGGAAAATGAAAAAACAGCAAACTTTGCCGAATATGGTAATACGGGTGAAGGAGCCTCCATTTCAGGACGCGTTCTCTGGTCGATCAAACTTTCTGAAAAAGAAGCAGCACAATTTTTGCCGGAGCATATTTTTATACCTTTAGGTTGGGAAACCGATAAGGAGGGGAAATGGTACCGAAATGAATCTAAATAAATTACAGATTAGTTGATTTGCTGATATGGTGATTTGATGATTTAGAGCAGTGAAGGATTGAATAAAAAAATGTCAAATACAATGAAAAAAATAGGTTTGTTTTTCATGATTTCCTTTTGTCTGTTTAATTCCTGTTGGATTTACGCGCAAAAGGCGAATACGGTATCCAAAGTCTGGGTATCGGACAATGGAGACGGGACCTACACCAATCCGGTGCTCTATGCAGATTATTCAGATCCGGACGCAATCAGGGTAGGTGATGATTATTATCTGACAGCCTCCTCTTTCAATTGCATACCCGGATTGCCCATTCTCCATTCCCGCGACCTGGTGAACTGGGAACTGATAGGACATGCACTGCAAAAACAACCACCCTTCGATGTTTTTTCGAAAGTGCAGCATGGTGGTGGTGTTTGGGCTCCATGTATCCGTTACCACAACAATGAATTTTACATTTTTTACCCGGATCCTGATTACGGAATTTATAGGGTTAAGAGTGCCAAGCCTGCCGGTCCATGGTCTGAGCCTTTGCTGGTGCAGCCAGGAAAAGGACTTATTGATCCTTCACCATTTTGGGATGAGGATGGGAAAGCCTACCTGGTTTATGCCCTTGCGGGAAGCCGGGCCGGTGTCAAGAGTGTTATCTTGATCAGCAGGATGGCAACAGATGCCACCAAACTGAATGGAAACAGTGTGATGCTTATCGACGGGCACAAAAATCAGCCCACCATCGAAGGACCAAAAATGTACAAGCGAAATGGCTGGTATTATATTTTTGCACCAGCTGGCGGAGTTGCTCCCGGCTGGCAGATGGTGATGCGTTCCAAAAATATTTTCGGACCCTATGAAGACAAAATTGTGATGAATCAAGGTAGTACCGACATCAATGGACCGCATCAGGGTGCATGGGTGGACACCAAGACGGGTGAGAATTGGTTTCTGAATTTCCAGGATCTGGGGGCTTATGGTCGTGTTCTGCATCTCAATCCGATGAAATGGGTCAGCGACTGGCCTGTCATCGGGATTGACAATGCTGGTA
>CAIUUO010000030.1 GCA_903902325.1 uncultured Bacteroidia bacterium | reverse complement strand
CGGTTCTGGTCCCGTTTGTCCACAAGGTGCCGTAAAAATTCAGCTCGAATGGCTACCTGATCCACCGGGGTATGACCTCGTTGCCTAACGTGACCAGCGGAGCCAACTCGTACCCCCAATTGCTGCCATAGAGCGCGAATCATAAAAAGGCCGGTCTCCGGGTGACTGGAGGTCAGGTTTCTTTGGCTCCGTCCCATCCTCCGCTTCCTTGCTTCTGCAGGGTGCTTGGCGCGGAATTTAGATGCTCCCGTTTGGGGGTAAGGGGGGTTGTTTGCCATCGCCCCATTATCTTTCATCATAAGTTCGCCAATGGACTCGGGCCCGATGGAAGAGGTTCTGGGTAGTGTCTGGTCAGCCGGTTGCCAATCACGCAGTTCAAGCACTTGGTAAAAAGGTGCCTCGAAGGCGATCAACCCGCTGCTTTCCAGTTGGCGGCGTGCCTCGACCAGGATGCATTCCGGCACGTTCATGAGCTTGGCCATGCTGGAGTTTGAATACCAACTGACCCCTTGAGCATTGCCCACGGTCACCAGGAACAAGTACATGGCCCAAGCCTTGGGTTCACAGTACTGCATGTGTTTGTTCCGCACCAGACGGTGATCAACCCAGCTAAAGTGGGCTGGCACGTGGCGCAGACGGTCCGGGCGAAGAATTCGCGGTTCCATGATTGCTGCCTCCTTGCATTGAGAGGGGGGTGGAAAGAATGTCATGCCCCAATTGTATGAAGGATCGTGAGGAACGAGCGATGTCATCTTGTAATAGGCTGCCGGTAAGATGGGCAATAAGCCCATAAAGAACAAACGGTTGGGCGTTGATGAGTTCTTGTAACAGGGGTGACTTGAAGGCGGAATCCTGGGTAGAATCGACTGATTCCGTTTTATTATCTGATGGTTGCACATGGCAGTCATCTTGTAACGGCGGAGAGTTCTCCTCTTTCACCCGCTTCCCACCCGTGTTTTTCGGGTGCGTTCGCCGCCATTCCTGAGCACGCTGCACATGCTCTGGTCCGCGAAAATAGTCACGATTTTCTGGTTTTCTGAGCCATCGGCGTTGGCTGGCGGACTTGCTCGCCTTGCGGCAAGCCGGTTCGAAGCAGTATCTCTGGCGGGTCGCATTGCGAAAATCCGGCTCGAAGTACTGACCACAATGACGACACTTGCGTTTTTCTCGTTTACTCATATACATCCCCCCTTGGGATAGTCGTTTGCAAACAAAACACCTTGCAAATCAAGGGTCAGATTATGCAGTCAGGAGGAATACGTCGGATGCGAGGGGAAGAAAAGAGAGAAAGATAAGAGCAGGAAAATAAAGAAGAAAATTGACATGAAGAAGAGACAATAAAATAAAACTAATTTATTTTTATAATTTGTTTTAAGAAAAACCAGGAAGAATATCAATCTGCATTTTCAAACCGCCAGGATTGATACACTTTTAAACCGCCGCTGGCATATTATCATCTTCTTCTGCTGCTATTCCAATCAAGTCGATTCCTCAAGTTAACTCTAATACAATTCCACCAACTGTAAACGGTTGCGCACAACATTTGCTGACTCACACAAAAATCCACAAGAACAGAGTTTTCTCCATAGCAGCTTCATTTTTAGTTGTTTTCGGATTCCTGTATATCCTGTTTGGCGGGATAACTGACTGGCAGACTACGATCGATTCAACAGATGTTTCTGTAGGTGGTCTGGGTGTCAAACACACGAAAGCAGAAAATCCTCTGGCAACAGGGCAGAATGGTGATTCTGGCAAAACGCTAGACTACAAAAAAAACAAACCAACAATCTTTTTTTTTCAAAAACGACATGAAGAATTATTATTGTCGAGACTACATTAAAACGACGTGCAATTCATCAATCTTACTTGAGAATCCACTGACAGTAAACCAGGACAACTTGATCGAAGGAAGTAAACGATATTTTGATTACTGTTCAAGATGTCACGGTGAGTCTGG
>CAIUUO010000029.1 GCA_903902325.1 uncultured Bacteroidia bacterium | reverse complement strand
TTGGTCACATCTTCATCTTTCATGCTGCCCAGGAACTCCGGGTACTTCTGCCGCAGATCGTCAATCAAACGGTTTCGTTCTGCCTGGTTGGTGTTGGTGGCTTGTATCTGAAAAACAAGGGCATTGAGACTTTCCTGTTCCTGTTTGTATTTTTCCGCCATCGGCATTTCGAAGAGTTTCTTGACCGAATTCAGGGCCTGGGTAGCGCCCTGCACCAACCCATCGAACATTCCGTTTGTTCCAAGAAATGCTTCACCCACTGTGCGCTGCAATGCTTTCCAGCTTTTTTCAAGCAAAATCAACCGGCCTTCGGTGGTTTTCATCTCCTCTTCTGCCAAACCTTTGTACTTTTTTGCGACAATATCAATAGCCGCACCATGATATAGCTGTTCCTTCGACAAATCCTTGAACTGACTGGAAAGTTTCTGCAATCCCTTTGCAAGCCTTCCTTCCATTGTTCCGTCAAGGTCTTCAACAGCTTTTCCCAAGGTCTGGCCTGTAACAACCGCAAGATCCTGGGCTGCAATAATTGTCTTGCGAATCTGCTCCGAGGTCCTTCCCTGGATGGCCAGGAACTTTTCAGCCTGTTCGATCTCAAGGCGGCTATCCTTGGTTGATCCGGATCGTTCTTTAGCAAGAGTGATCAATTCCCTTTGGGTAGCTTTATTTCCATCCAACACATCCAGCAGCAATTTCTCGGCATCCCTCAGTTCAATGGCCTTCTGGATTCCGCCTTTGATATAATCTGCAATTGCAGTGACCGAAAAGGCGGCGGCCATGGCTCCTCCCAACTGCAATGCAGCGCCTTTCAACGAATCGAACAGTCCTCCCATGCCACCGGCATTCTTTTTCATCTCATCGCCAACGGCCCTGGTCTTACTTCGGATTTCAACCAATTTGGTATTGAGTTCCTGCAGTTGCTTTGATTTATCAGCGAATTCCTGCGTGTTGGTCTTGAGAACTTTGAGTTCTGCATTCAATGCCCTGGCTGATCCTTCGATCTCCTTGAGCGTTGCATTTGCTTGCTGTCCGTTCAGGATAACGGTTGCCCTGGCCTCTTCTGTCATTTTTGCCATGGCCTTACTTTATGGAATTATCATTGATGTTCTCCGAGATCACCACCTGGGCTTTCCTGCCGTATTCCTTTTGCAGGATCTCAAAATGGCGTTGCGCTTCACCATAGAAAGTCCGGGAGTACCATTTCTTGGGTTGACGCACCCCTCCCAGCATTTTATCGGCCAGAACCCGGCTGTCCCGGGAGACCGGGCGGTCACCAAGTTTGGTTCCTTTGCCCACTCCCATATCCAGGAACTTCCCGTAATAGTTGAAAGCAAATTCGATCCGCTCCACGTTTCCGCGGGCGCCGGCGATGACTTTGTACTTGAAACTTCGGTTGAGTTCTCCGGAGGAATTCTGACCGATTTTCATCCGGGTCAGGTTTTTCCTCCAAAGTTGTATTGTGATCTTAGCCCAGGCTTCGGCTATTTCACGTTCGGAAAGTTTAGGTTGGGAGCTTTGCATTGAGCAAAGGAAAGCTCAATGAAGATTATATAAAAGGACAGTTTAGGGCTGAGGTGCAACTGCTAAAATTGAGAAATTATCTATACAGGAATGCCCTTATAATTGTAAAGTTGAGCATAAAGATTATTTTTTGAATAAGAAATCTTTGCACCAATATGCTTCTCGTATACAGAGGGGTTTTTTAATTTTAATTCTTCATTAAAAATCGCATTGGTTATCCCATCAATCAATTCATCTAAATTTTCTAAAAGTTGATCTGAGAATTTCTTATCGATTAGTTGTAAAACATCAACAAATGACTTTCTCAACTTAACCAACTCAGCCTTTACGAAATTATTGATGTCTTCAGATTCATCAATGGTTAATTCATTTGAATTTATTTTATCCTTAATTGTATGTAAATTTGAATAAAACTCTTCAATTAATGCCATATTAGGCTGAACTATAAGCTCTTTAAACCACTGTAATTTAATGTTTTGCTCATTCAACTTTGCAGTTTGGAAGTCCAGCTTTTTTTCTTTTCGGATTTGATATAGCATAACATACCCTGCAAGAGACAAACTTGCAAGTGCAATAACAATTTGAGAAATAAGAGCGAGATCCTTTAGAAAACTAGTAGGATCAGGATGGCAGCAAAACATAAGCATAATTTAAGCTAAGGCGTTTTCTTCTCTTAAAATGCGTTCAATAGCTTCTGTTAAATCAGTTTCAATCTTATACCTTCCTTCATTGATGAAAGAAAATTTCTTGTAAAACCCGTCCTCCCCCAATTTGGTCACAACATTCTCAAAAAATTCCTCTAAAAATGAAGGGTTTATTGAAGAAATGTCAGGTGGAATAGTAATCACAATTTTGTCATATTGGGGTTCTATAGCATCAATGCTGGAATTCGTTCTTACTTCTATTCCTCTAGGTCTAGTAGTAAATACTTTTGCTCCGATTGTTCTAAAATTCTGTAAATCAATATTATAAATTCTCGGTTCCATTTGTGTTTTCATTTGTATTGTCAAACTTTATCAAGATTCGTGCCGAAATTATCGTGCCCGGGAAGAAATGGGGTGCAAAGGTAACATATTTTTCATCAGGTGCAACATTTATTT
>CAIUUO010000028.1 GCA_903902325.1 uncultured Bacteroidia bacterium | reverse complement strand
TGTATCATCAATGTCCTAATTGACATTACAGACCGCAAGCAGGAAGAGTCGGAAGTTAAAATCCTCTCGGAAATTGTTGAAGGTGTAATTCTTACTTCAGATTTAAATGATCTGTTGAAACTCATACATCAATCACTGAAGAAAGTTTTGTATGCAGAGAATTGTTTCTTTGCCCTTTACAATCAGAGCAATGGTCTTTTCGAATTCCCGTATTTTGTTGACAAATACGATAGTGCCCCGCTTCCACAAGAGTTGTCCAAAAGTTGCACCCAATATGTTTTTCGAACCGGGCATTCTATCCTGATTACACCTCAGATATTCAAGGACCTCACAGACAGAAAAGAAATTGAATTGGTAGGATCTTCTTCTCCTTCATGGATAGGTGTTCCTTTACAAACCTCATCAGGGGTTATTGGAGTTTTGGTCCTCCAGCATTACGAAAAAGAGAATATTTATACTCAGCACCAACTGAATTTTCTCGATTCTATCGGGAACCAGGTTGCAAGCGTCATTGAACGCAAACGAACGGAGAATGAGCTTGAAAAATCCTATTCATTGATAGCTGCAGCCCTTGAATCAACAGCTGATGGAATCCTGGTAGTCAACAACAAGGGAAAAATCACCAATTTCAATAATAAGTTCACTGAACTTTGGCATATTCCCGAATCTGTCATCTCAAACAGAAATGATGAAGAATTGCTGGCCTTCGTTCAGGATCAGCTCACTAATCCCGAAGCATTTTTCAACAAGGTTAAATCATTGTATAACAATGAAGGAGACAATTCATTCGATGTTTTAGATTTCAAGGATGGACGAACCTTCGAACGCTACTCCCAGGCACAAATATTTAAGGGAAAAAGTGTAGGCAGGGTCTGGAGTTTCCGTGATATCACAGAACGCAGAAAAACCATCCAGGCCTTGTATGAGAGTGAAGCGAGGCTGAGTGAACTGAATGCCACCAAGGACAAATTCTTTTCCATCATTGCCCATGACCTGAAAAGTCCATTCAACAGCATTGTTGGTTTCAGCGATATGCTGATGAATCAAGTCAGAAAAAGAGATTATGACGGAGTAGAAGAATATGCAGGAATCATCCTTCAGTCTTCTCAAAAAGCCATGAATCTCCTTATAAATCTGATAGAATGGTCTCGGTCGCAATCCGGAAGGATGGATTTTAACCCTGAATTTATTGAAATTGGAACACTCGTCCATGATGTTTTTGAAATCTGCAATGTGGCTGCGATGGAAAAATCCGTACTTCTCGTGATGGATATCCCCCGGCACATCACTATATTTTTGGATAAAGACATGATTAGTAGCGTAATAAGAAACCTTCTTTCAAATGCAATAAAATTTACCTATCCAGGTGGCAGAGTTGTAATTAAGGCGAAACTGGAAGGACAAGAATTGGTAGTCTCCATTTCAGATAATGGAATAGGAATCCAACAGCAATATCTGAATAAACTGTTCAGAATAGACGAAAATTACTCCATTCCTGGAACTCAAAATGAAAAGGGGACCGGTCTGGGACTTGTTTTGTGTAAGGATTTTGTGGAAAAACACAACGGCAAAATATGGGCAGAGAGTGAACTTGGCAAAGGAAGCTCATTCTATTTCACCATTCCAAAATATTAAAAATGGCCGGGATTCTTAGTTTAAGGTCCCGACCATTTATTTCATGTTACAAATATTTTAATAATTCTGAGCAAGTAATTGCTTGTGTTCCCTATGGACTTTGACAATGAGTTCGCCAAACAATGTGTTTGCCCAGGCAAACCATTTTCGGGTAAAGTTATTCGGATCGTCCTGATGAAAGGCTTCATGCATGAAACCGGTGCCAGCATGCGTGTTCTTGAGCCATTTCAGTGAAAGAGCAATTTCCTTTTCATCGTCTGAGGTCATGGCCCTCATGATGATGCTCATCGGCCAGATCATTTTCTCACCAACGTGCGGACCGCCTATTCCTGCTGCGGATTTCCCCTCGAAAAACCAGGGATTGTCATGGCTCAATAAAAACCGTCTTGTATTGATGTAAAGCTGATCTTTCTGGTCCAAACATCCAAGGTAAGGCATAGAAAGGAGGCTTGGCACATTGGAATCATCCATGTAAAGCCTGTTGCCAAAACCATCTATTTCAAAGGCCAGAACCTTGCCGTATTTCAAATGTTCGGAAGAGGCAAATTGTTTCAAACTGGATTCGACCTGGTCTGCCAAAGTATTGCATTCATGCACGAAAGCCTGATCCTTGTATACGCCCTCTACAATCTCACTAATCTGACGTAAGGATTTGACGGCGAAATAATTGGAAGGAATCAGGTACAAATAGGTGGTGGAATCGTCCGAGGGCCGGAAGGTGGAGCAAATCAACCCATTTGCCCTTACGGGATTGCCGTACCCTTCTCCAATCACGGTATCGGTCTGCTTGGTAGTATTCCGCATGAAATGGTAGGGACCCTTGTCGTGCTCTCGTTGCTGCTCCATAAAAGTTTTTACGATGGTACGCGCCGAATTCAGCCACACTTCGCCGAAGGGAGTATTGTCCTTTGTTTCCTTCCAGTATTGATAACTCAGGCGAACCGGATAACAGAGCGAATCGATTTCCCATTTCCTTTCGTGCAACTCCGGTTTCATGGTGGTGTAATCACTTTTCCACTCACTCCCGGTAGGTCCGAAATTAAATGCATTGGCATAGGGATCGATTAAAATGCACCTGGATTGCCTGTTGATCAGTCCAACGAACAGATCCTTCAATTGCTTATCCTGATTTACCAGGTGAAGATAGGGCCAGACCTGTGCCGTTGAATCACGCAGCCACATGGCGTTGATATCCCCTGTGATAATGAAGGAGTCGGGCACACCTTTCTCTTTTGAAAAGTGCACGGTGGTATCCAGGGTATTGGGATAGCAATTCTCAAACAACCATGCCAGTTCCGGATCTGCAATGTCCCTTTTTACACGCAGAATCTCAGCTTCTACGGCTTCACTCCGGAAAAGGCGTTTTGATTCTTCAGGCCGATGCGATTCGCGTTGCTTAATGGCAGACGCGACAAGCGGTGAGACTGAAATCATGGCTCCGGCGCCAACTGTCGATTTTTGGACAAAATTCCTGCGGTTCATTATTGGTTGAGTTAATTGATGGGAAAATTAGGTTTTTTTTTATTCAGTTGGATAAGAGTCAGAATTGTTCTGCCGGGTTCTGAAAATAATGCATCAGTTTTTTTTGTTTAGGTTCCTGATTAACCAACCCTTGGTTTCCCCTGGCAAACTTTCGAGTCCTTATCGGTGAAAAAATATTACCACAAGGTACTCAAAGGTCAACATTAATTGGACGCAAAGTAATTTGTTCAATTAAAGTATAGCCCCAACAGAGATTTCAAAAAAATTTTTAATTTCTAACCCAATTTATATTGACACCGGGATATAAAAAATTAAATTTGAACTGTTTCTAAAAAATCAATATTAATATCTTATGAAAAAGTTATTGAATCCCGGAATTATTTTTGCAAAATACCTGATGATCCTGGCAATCCAGGTTACCTCTATAGTAATATCCAATGGCCAATATTCAACCGTAAAGAAACAATCGGTTCTCGAAGGACGTTGGGATATGACCCTCCTGATGGACGGAAAGGAATGCCCTTCCTGGCTGGAGGTGGAACATTCGGGATTTCACACACTCGTAGGCAGGTATGTCTATGCCAACGGAAGCGCCCGTCCAGTCTCAAAAGTAAACTTCGACGGCGAGAAATTCAGCTTCAAAATCCCACCGCAATGGGAATCAGAATCCAGAGACCTTGAATTCGAAGGAACTTTCACAGAAAAAGGACTTAAAGGGACCCTTGTTTATACCGATGGCAAGAAATACGACTGGACTGCCGTGAAGGCGCCATCCCTGAAAAGGGAGGGTGAACCGGTCTGGGGCGAACCAATCGTATTATTCAACGGAAATAATCTGCGTGGATGGCATGCCACCGGAGAGAACCAATGGACAGTAGAAGATGGCATCCTTAGAAGCAAAAAATCGGGTTCCAATCTGGTGACAGAAATGACTTTTACCGACTTCAAACTGCACATCGAATTTCGTTACCAGAAGGAGAGCAACAGCGGTGTTTACCTAAGGGGAAGATACGAAGTGCAGATCGACGACAGCAAAGGAATGGATCCATGGGTGGGTCACCTGGGCGCCATCTACGGTTTCCTCACCCCCAGCGAGATGGTTGCAAAGGATCCCGGAGTTTGGCAATCCTACGACATTACGCTGCGAGGCAGAATGGTTACCATCATCGCGAACAATAAACTCGTGATTTACAACCAGGAAATTCCCGGAATTACAGGTGGCGCCATCGACAGCAAGGAAGGTGAACCCGGTCCGATCCTGCTGCAGGGTGATCACGGTCCGATCGATTACCGGAACATCATTCTTACTCCTATCAAATAGCCTGATGCTTCCTCACCGAAAACTTAAAAATGGTCTGTGAATTAAAAGTTTGCCCGGGCCTTAGTATCGTATTAGGAAATTTTGGCTGATTGGGAGAATCGGGGTAATGCTGTGTTTCAAAGCAAAATCCCGCATTTTTCACAAACATTCTTCCTCCCCTGCCTGTCACTTTTTCACTCAGGTTATTCCCGGTATAAAATATGACACCTGGTTCCGTTGTGTAAACTTGCATAACCCTTCCGGATGAAGGATCATAAGCATTTGCAGCCAATTCCAACCTTCCAGTTTGATTCCTCAAAACATAGGTAAGGTCATACCCCTTTGCCGAGACCAACTGTTCATTGCTGTCGCCAATTCGCTTACCGATTGGTTGCGGAGTGGTAAAATCAAAAGGTGTTCCTTTTACATTCAGGATATTCCCGGTAGGGATGATTTCCTGGTTCGCCTCCAGATATCGGTCGGCAAAGATGGTTACTTCCGTATTCAATATCTTAGCCTCTTTGCCCCCTGAAAGATTAAAGTAGCTATGATTTGTAAGCATGACGGGAGTAGCTTTGTCAGTGGTTGAAGTATAATTTATTTTGAGCTCATTTTCGTTGGTAAGCACATATGTTACTGTGACATGAAGGTTACCTGGATAGCCCTCCTCTCCGTCTTTGCTCAAATAGGTCATTCTTAAAGCCACATCCTTCTTACCAGGAAGCTCTTCGATGTTCCAGAATCTTTTGTTGAATCCCTTCAATCCACCGTGGATGTTGGCTGTAAGGTTGTACTCCTGCCCGTCGAGGGTGAATTTCTTGTTTGAAATACGGTTGCCAACACGTCCGATGGTTGCCCCTACACTTGGACTGGTCAGGTCGGTGTAAGATTTAACCGAATCGAACCCAAGCACCACGCTTCCCATTTTTCCATTTTTATCCGGAGTTACAATATCAGTAATCTTACCGCCAAAGTTAATCACCTTAACCTGCATGCCGCTGCTGTTCGTTAGTGTATACCCGAAGATCTTCTGACCTTCTGCCTCGCCCAACAACATTTTGGCAATGGTGGGTTGCACAGACTTTCCTCCGGGATTATTTGCGGATTCAGTTGCTGCATGCCAGGGGGCGGCAGGTGAAGGAGTGGAAATCAATAATAGACAAGCAAGTCCAAGGTAAAAAAACATCTTTTTCATTCTCTTTATCTTTTCAGGATCAGTAAATATATTTTGATTTTGAAATTTACTCTTTTTAAATTTAAATTTAGAAGTTTTGTTCCACTGAATGCCATTTTGCAGCTTCTGAACCATAAAACCCAATAAAAAAGAAAATCAGTCAATTACGAAAAGATGTAATCGGCTGATTTAATGTGTATTGAAGTGACCCGGCTTGGGATCGAACCAAGAACCTACAGCTTAGAAGGCTGTTGCTCTATCCATTGAGCTACCGGGCCGGCCTGAATTGGGTGCGAAATTAACAAAAAATCCGTTCAAACCATGAAGATGTCAAGATCTACCTTGAAAAATACATGTATACAGCAAAGGTTGCCAGCCAATGCGTTCCAAGGTAATTTTCGGAGATGACATGAGGCAGCGCATCACGGGCATGCTCTGCTCCTACCCGCAGCAACTCTTTGGCCATCGGACTCCCGGGAGGCAATGACTTTGCAATTTCAAACATGCACCAGGCCCTGCTGAGGTTCAGTCCGTCGAGGTGTACACCGGTAGGGTCTGTCCTATCCGCTACCACGGCAGGATGTTGCAGGGAAACAGGAAGTTTTGGCAAAAATCCTGAAAACCATTTGCGGAACTCGTCCATGCCCAGAACCCTTCTCATCAGGGCAGCTTCAGTAAGTGAAGGTGAAAAGAAATCGTCCCCTTCAGGCTCCCATGAAGCCGGGATATGCTGATCCTTCAGGTAATAAAACCGGCTTCGTTCCACCAACAATTTCTCGAATTCATGGTCGCTCATTGCTCTTGCATAATCCAGCGCGAAGGATATTCCGAAAGCAGTATTGGCATGTACTCCTCTCCTTAACGGATAGAACAATCCCGGTAAGTAGGTCTTATAATTCAGCACAACCTGTTTGGCCAGAGGTTCCAGTATTCCAAACCATTTCTGACCCAGCGGATCCTGCCAGGTTGAAAGCTCGGCTGTCAACTTTAAAAGCCAGCTCCATCCATAAGGCCTTTCGTAGCTGATCCTGCCCGGAGCTTTCAGGTAAGCAATTTCTGCTGCAATATTTTCAGGAGTAAACGACAAATCGATTGCACTGATAATGGAATCCCTTCCGGGAAGGTCGGGAAATTCACGGAGCAATTTGACTAGCAGCCAGTGACCATGCACTGAAGAGTGCCAGTCATAGCATCCGTAGAAGGCCGGATGCAGTTGGGAAGGCGTTCCTGCATCCTGGTCGGACTGCATGGAATGCGACAGGTTATTCGCATATTCAGTATGGATGCATTTCCAGGCCAATCTGGCAAGTCTGCCTGCCTGATCCCGGTCAAGCCTGATAGATTCCTGAGATTGCAAAGTCCAAACACATAAAATCAACCCAAATAAAAGTAAAACTATTTTTTTCATTTTCTCCCGTTTGATTTCTCACAAAACTTCGTTTATCGGTTCCCAAGGGTTTCTCAAATCTTCATCACCAGTCCGTCATACGCCGGTTCTACTCCGTCGGGCAATTCGTTCATCAGTTCAGCATGAAACCCCATTTCATGACTCATGTGCGTCAGATAGGTCTTCTTTGGGGCAATCTGTTCTATCAGATCCAATGCTTCGGCCAGATTCAGATGCGAAATATGAGATTTTTTCCTGAGTGCGCAAATGATCAGCACCTCAATTCCCGCAAGTTTTGCCAACTCGTCGGGTTCAATACGGCTAAAATCGGTCAGGTAAGCAAATTTCCCGAACCTGAAACCGAATACCGGAAGCTTATGATGGTACAGACGGATCGGAATAACTTCAATATTTTGTACCCTGAAAGGTGCCCCATCGACATCTATCAACTCCATCTGCGGTGTCCCTGGATATTTTATCTCTGCAAAAGCATACCTGAAAATGGTCTTGAGATTGTCGGCAACCCGCCTTTCGCACCATATATCCATCGGAGCCTTCCGCACCCAGTTAAAACTCCGGATATCATCCAGACCGAAGATATGATCAGCATGCTCGTGGGTAAGCAATACGGCGTCCAGATCGGTAACCTGGTATCTTAACATCTGTTGCCTGAAATCCGGACCAGCATCAACGAGTAAAACGGTGCCTCCGGCTTCGACAAGTATGGAACAGCGCAGTCGGTTGTCCCTGGAATCTGCCGACTGACAAACCGGACAGTTGCACGCAATAACTGGAACACCCTGCGAAGTACCTGTACCCAATACTGTGATTTTCATTTTCGATTTTGGATTTACGATTTTAGATTACGCTACAATTGAAACTTATGCATGCCCAAACCACAAATTCCACAAATGGACACAAATAAACCCCAATGTCTAACCACAAATTACACGAATGTACACGAATAAACCCCATGGCAATACGACACATGTCATCTCAGTCTTTCCAACTCTCCGTCATTTTATCAACAACCCTGCAGCAGAAAAATCGCTGGCCTTTTATTGATGTCAGGTATGGATTTCTTCCAGGCAGCTATGGATTTCGTAACCACGAATTCGGTTTCCATGGTAAGGTCAACGGCAATACAGAGTCTTGTTTGTTCACTGCAAATGGTAAGCAGGTCTTCCACAAGCTTGGTATTTCGATAGGGTGCCTCAATGAATATCTGCGTTTGTTTTTCTTTGGCTGAATGTCGCTCGATATCCCGGATTGCCTTAGCTCTCTCAGGTGGTTTGACAGGGAGATAGCCGATAAAGGCAAAATTCTGGCCATTCATTCCGGAAGCCATCAGGGATAAAAGAATGGAGGATGGCCCAACAAGGGGGATCACCTTGATTCCGCTCATGTGTGCAAGTCTGACCAGATCAGCCCCCGGATCTGCCACTCCCGGGCAGCCAGCTTCAGAAAGGATTCCCACATCAAAGCCCTGGCGGATTGGTTCCAAAAGCATTTCAAGTTCAAATTGTTTGGAATGCTCGTTCAGTTCCTTGAAATCCAGATCATCGATGATAATCTCCGGAACCATTTTCTTGAGATGACGGCGTGCGGTACGCGTATTCTCGACTACAAAATAATGCAGATTCTTAACCACAAGCATGATTTCTGCCGGAAGAACCTTTTCGATGGAAGTCTCTCCAAGAGTAGTTGGAATAAGGTATAATGTTGCCATTCGATTCAATTAATAATTACAAATTAAAGATTAAAAATGAAGAATGCAACTGCATTCATGCGGACAAGAATTAGCATAATGCTCACAATCATCAAATTATCGAAATTTGTAATTCTTAATTTGTAATTTGTAATTTGTAATTATTCTAAATAAGTCGAGCCTAATGACAATGCAATAAGCACCACACTAAAAGCATAATAGACAACCACTTTCCTGTGTTTTTCCTTGTCGATCTGCGCACTGCTTGAAAAAATCAGTCCAAGATTGGCAATAAACAGGGCAAATAGCATCAGTACAATGTGTTCAACTGGCCAGAATCGTTTGGCTGCCAGTTTAATGGTATCCTGACTCGCAATTTCCTGGACTGTTACCACTGCCGGACTGATCACCAAAATAAAGCCAAAGATTAACTGAAGATAGAGATTGACAATAAAAGCGTAAGACAAAACTTTATCAGTCCTGGTGTATAACCTGTTTTGGAAAAAACCCCTTAATGCCCTATAAAATAACCATATAGCAACAATTAAAAACGCCATACTGATGAAAGTATGGACCATCTTGAAGATATGATGTTCATTGTTTACAATTGCAGTTAAGGTCATAGGATGCAGATTATCCAACAAAAATAAGAGAATAAACAGGTCTGTTGACAAAATGGGAGAAAAATTGACAGATCTTCCTCATCGAATACTGTCAGCAAGTTGTTTGGCCTGCAAGATCCTGTCTGCCATTCCGATGCCATCACGAAGGTTTCCTCCAATAATCAGCCCGGGAAACTGACATTCAATTTCCGAAATTGCTTTAAACCTGTCGCCGCTGTCCGCCTCGTACTGAGGAATCGCATAGGAATGAAAAATAATCTTCAGCAATTCAGGTTTGAATTCTTTCAGTCGCATCAGGTCGCAAAACTCCTGTTGCAGGATTTCCCTGATCTCCACTTCGGACAGATTGCAAAGTTCAGGCCTTCTTACTCCGCCCATGAAAATGGAAAAGAGCGCTCCTCCCTCGGGTGCCCTGTCTCCAAAGAGTGCCGACATGAACAAAACGCCCAACAGGTCGCGCTTTTCGACAAACGGGATCAGTCCACCGAAAGCATCCAGCTTCATGCCTTCCCATTCCTTAAATCCCAGGACTACTTCCAATACCCTGGTGTAATGGAGAGCTGCAATTTTAGCCAGTGATACCCTGTCAATAAATGGCATTACCCGATCCAGCTGATGCGCACCAAGGGTGGAAATCAGTTTTTTTGTCTTCAAAGTAATACACTCATCTCCTGCATTTCGGAAAGTAACCTCGAAATAATCTTCAATGGGAACAACAATTACATCATTGCTATTCAAGAGGATATTTTCATTCCCAATTTTTTTCTCCAATGCTGAAATCAGGGTAGAAAGACCACCTTTAACAGAAAACACCCCCCTTGTGACTTTTTTCTCTTCCTCTGTCTTGGGTTTAAACTGCTTTTTCACGGTTCCGCCAATGAAACTGCCATATTGTTGTTCCAGATTGTAAAGCTTTGGCAGTGCATATTTTGGAACCAGTCTTGCAGGATCTCCGGCGTAAACCCCGATGATAAAAGGATCAATGGCATAATCCAGGAAGCTCTTCCCCATGCGACGTTCTACTAGTCCGGCAAGGGTTTCATGAGGATCCTTCCCGGCTGGCCTGAATGGTTCCAAAAGAATCCTGAACTTATCGCCAAGACTGAAGAGTGGTGTCTTTATCGCAGCCTTCAATCCTCCGGGAAGGGCCTCCCACTTCCCATTTTTGAGTATATACCGCTTCTTGACATTGCTATTGGCTTCTTCCAATTCACATTCAGCCGATAGTTCCTCAAAAAGACTGACAACCTCCGGATTACCAATCACGCCCGAATTTGGACCCTCCTCATAAAGAAAACCATCCTCACTGACCGTGTGAATGACACCACCAACGCGATCGGCTTGCTCGAGCAGGACAAAATCCAATCCTTTCTTTTTCAGATGCCAGGCAGTCGTAAGCCCTGTAATTCCTGCGCCAATAATAACAACATCTTTCATAATCAACTCGTTTACTTTTTTTTGTTACACAGAGGAACCCCAGGAGAAGCACAGAGTTGCACAGAGAAAGAAAATTTGAAAGATTTGCATAAAATCAAATCTTATAACTATAGTATTTGATGATAAGTTTTTACTCTGTGTAACTCTGTGCTTCTCTGTGTAACTCTGTGTCATTTTTATAACTTCACCATCTCGCACAACAACTTCACCAGATTCGGGTCAACTTCAGGCAGATTCACCCGTGAGACATGAGAGAATCCGAGAGTTTCTAGGGCATAGGGCACAATATCCCTGTCAAGGTCATACTTCGTTTCCAGATTTTCATGAACGAAGCTGATCGGGATCAGCACAAGGTTGTCGATCCCCTCTTCATGCAGTGTTTTCAGATGATCCTTTACATCCGGACCAATCCAGGTTCCCCTGCGCATTCCCGACTGGAAACCAGCTTCATAGGGAAGTCCAAGTTCGGTTGCAATCAGGGCAGCACTGCCAACTATGGATGAAGCATAGGTGTCTCCATTGGCAATATGGTATTCGGGTATGGAATGAGCACTGAAAACCAGGGTGGGATCAACAATCTGGTACTTTATCAGATGATCTTTGATCAGTTGAACCCAAAATTTGATGTATCCGGGGTGATTGTAAAATTCTTCCTGAACCTTTACATGATAAAATGAATCCTCTGTTGTCACGCTGTTTACATCATCAATAACACTTCCAGTTGTTGTGTAACTGGCCTGCGGATACAATGGGACTAAACTTATATCACTGATTCCCTCGCTTTTGAAACTTTCAAGACAGGTTTTGATATCTGGGTTGGAATAGGAAAAGGCATATTTTACTTTCCATGAATTGCCCAACTCCGACTGGACTGCCTCTGCCGTTTTGCGGGTTGCCATCACTAGTGGAGTACCACCAATCAGTGCATATTTTTTCCACGATTTCCGGTACCTGGCATTGCTGATGATGAATGAAAGCAGATTTCTGACAGTTTTCCCGTAAGGCAGTATCCTTTGGTCCCTAAACATTCGTGACAGAAATATTTTCAGCTCCTCCGGCGATTCCGGTCCCCCCATGTTGACGAACATCACTCCCCTCATACAGATATTTTTGATTTTCGATTTTCGATTTTCGATTTTGGATTAGCTACTCCCAAGATTCCTGCTTTCCTTAACCACAAATAACACAAATAAACCCCAAAAGTCAACCACCAATTACAAGAATGAACACGAATTATGACACCTAAAACCACGAATTACATGAATGAACACGAAAAACTGCTGATTAAAATCCAATAGTTCGGAGTTGCGATTTCATTGTCGAATTGTCGAATCGTCGAATTGTCAAATTGTCAAATTGTCGAATTGTCAAATCGTCGAATTGTCAAATCGTCGAATTGTCAAATTGTCGAATTGTCGAATTGTCGAATCGTCGAATTGTCAAATCGTCGAATTGTCAAATTGTCGAATTGTCGAATCGTCGAATTGTCAAATCGTCGAATTGTCGAATTGTCGAATTTCCTCAGACAGTCTTCGAGTAAACCCCTTCACCGGCCTTCAAAGCCGGATCCAATGCCATTGCAATATTCCGCGCACAAAGAAAACCGGTATCTGAGAGACGGATCTCATTTCCATGAAGTTGCATCAGCCCGTCAGAAATATAGGATTCAAATTTTGAAGGATCAAAAGTAACAAGTTCTTTGACCTCATCAAGCGATAATGCAAATTCTGCAGCAACCTCTTCAAGGTTTAATAATCCATTGCACATGACTCTGTTGATCACCGAACGAACGAGTTGTTCTTCCGCATTCAGCTTATAACCTCTTTCTATCGCATAACCGGTCGCTTCAACAGAATCCATGTATTTAGTAATGTCTTTGAAATTCTGGGCATAGGCTCCATACAACTGACTGATGGAGGAGGCGCCAAACGCATACACCTGCCCAGTCGTTTCCAATGTACAATACCCCTGGAAATTTCTATGCAACTGTTTGTTAATGAACGCCTTGGTCAGATCATCCCCGGGGAGTGTGAAATGATCAATACCGATTGGACAGTAACCCGCCTCTGTCAACTGAGCCGAAGCCTGCAGAAACATCTCCATTTTATCGTTCGCGTCAGGCAATCCGATCGTCTCCAGTTGTTTCTGGGCAGCTTTTACCCATGGCACATGTGCATACGAAAAGGTCACAATGCGGTCGGGCCGTATGGCAATGGCCTGCTCAATTGTCTTCCTGAAACTTTCAAGCGTCTGCATTGGAAGACCATAAATGAAGTCGAGGTTGATACCCCTGAAGCCTTTGTTCCGCAGATAATCGACAATGTCCTTAACTGGATGACGGGGAGCTTCCCGATTTACCACCTTCAGCACATCCTCCCTGAAATCCTGGATACCCAGACTGATCCTGTTGAACCCCATTTCTGACAGTTGGTCGATGTGACTGTAGTCGAGATAAGCCGGACTGCATTCCATGGCTATTTCGGCATTTTCGCTCAGATCAAAATACATGCGGATACATTCCATGATTTCCCTGATGTATTTCATGGATATCGAATTGGGAGTTCCTCCGCCCCAATGGATCTGTGTGACAGTCCTGGATTGGTCAAGCATGGATGCTACCTGTTTCATCTCGGTTTTTAATGCCCGGATATACCTCTCCACCACGATTTTCCTTTGGGCAATTACCGTAGAGCATCCGCAGAAATGGCATCGTTGCGGACAAAAGGGAATATGAATATAGAGGGAGATATTTTCCGGCTTCTGATGATTGGATGAAACCAACTCTCCGATATAATCAGATGTTTTAAAACCGTCGTGGAAGAAGTTAGCCGGTGGATAGCTGGTATATCTTGGTCCAGATATGTTGTATTTTTGGAGGAATTCGCTTGTGACACTCATCTTTCTAAATTCTATTCCAGTTTGTTTCTTTCACCCAGTCAACCACAAGTTTTGCATTTTCAAATGGGATTCCAGGCATAAAACCATGTCCCAGGTTGAAGATCCATTTTTGTTCCCGGGAGCCAAAACCTACATATTTTTCGAGTGTTTCCAGTATCGAATCCTTTCCGGCAAGTAGCAATCTTGGATCCAGATTTCCCTGAAGACCTATTTCCGAATGAACAAGTTTCCTGGCATCTTCGATCGGCATCTGCCAGTCGACGCTTAAAAAATCTGCATCTTCAGGCTGGATATTTTTGATTCCGTAACCGAGTCCCTTGGGTAGGAAGATCACAGGACAACCCTGTTCCCTTACGGCCTGTGCAATCTTCCTGACGTAGGGAATCATCACCTCCTGGTAAAGATCGGATGGGATCAAACCGGCATGTGTTTCGAAAATCTGGAATGCAGAAACCCCATGTTTCACCTGGTTGCAGGCATATTCTACTGACAGTTCAGTAATGACACTTAAAAGCCTGTGTGTCATCTTTCTGTCCTTGTAGAGTAATGCTACAGCTTCAGGAAATGTATGGTTGGAACTTAATCCCTGCACCATGTAACAGAGTGTCGTAAAAGGCGCTCCGCAGAATCCGATCAATGGAATCTCATCTGGCTTTGTACGGATGATCTCATCAATCGCATCATAGATGTAATTCAATTTGGAAGAATCAGGTTTCAGCACGGAAGATGGATCCGCCAGCTCTTTAAGGGCGACGTCAAACTTCGGACCGGAATCCGTGAAATTCAGGTTCATTCCCAGGGCAGCCGGGATGACCAGAATATCCGAGAAGAGAATAGCTGCATCCACTCCCAGGTCATAAACCGGCATCAGGGTCACCTCTGCAGCAAGTTGCGGAGAATGCATCAATTCGGAGAAAGTATGTTTTTCCCGAAGTTTGAGGTAATTCGGGAGTACCCTTCCTGCCTGGCGCATGAACCAAACCGGTGGCCGGCTTGTCTTTTTACCGTTGATTGTATCTAAAAATATTGAATTCATCCTAATTTAATTTTAAAATAGCAATTAGCCTTTAGCTGTTAGCCATTAGCCTAAAAAAATATAACATTGGCCGTTTCATCAAACATGTATCCGTAACCCGTATCATTTATCCCAAAACATGAAACCTGTAACTTGTAACCTGTAACCTGATACTATAAAACTCATAACTTCTCCAATGCCCTCAAGTTAGCCTCAATAATTGCATCAATTTCTTCTTCCGAATGGGCGTAGGAGACGAACAGGCATTCAAACTGTGAAGGTGCAAGGTATATTCCACTCTCAAGTGACTGTTTAAAATAAGTGGCATATTTATCAATATCTGAGGTCATTGCCTCATCAAGATTGGTTACCTGATTAGATTCAGTAAAGAAAAGGGTCATCATGGATCCAACCCTGTTGATCACACCTTTAACTCCCGTAACTTCCAGATTATGAAGGATTCCTGCCTGCAGTCTGGCTGCCTTGCGTTCCATCTCTGCATAAAGATCTTTCGTTTCTTCTATCATGGACAACATTGCGATACCGGCTGCCATGGCAAGAGGATTTCCCGACAAGGTTCCTGCCTGATAAACGGGTCCAACAGGTGCCATCATTTCCATGATCTCTTTTCGGCCTCCATATGCGCCTACCGGGAGGCCGCCTCCGATTATTTTGCCCAGTGTGGTGAGATCTGGCATGATACCAAAATATTCCTGTGCACCGCCTTTGGCAAGCCTGAATCCGGTAATCACTTCATCAAAGATCAGAAGTGCACCGTATTTGGTTGTCAGATCCCTTAACCCTTGCAGAAATTCCCTGGTTGGGACAACAACTCCCATGTTCCCTGCGACCGGCTCGATGATCACTGCGGCAATTTCGCTGCCTTTCTCAAGAAAAAGCGCCTCCACCGAAGCGAGATTGTTGTATTCGGCCATCAGGGTATCCTTTGCCGTTCCTTTTGTGATCCCGGGACTGTTCGGAATGCCAAGAGTTATTGCACCTGACCCCGCCTTTATCAGAAAGCTGTCGCCATGACCGTGGTAGTTGCCTGCAAATTTGACAAAAGCTTCCCTGCCCGTGTAACCTCGTGCCAGACGAATGGCACTCATGGTCGCTTCAGTACCCGAACTTACCATTCTTACCATTTCGACGGAAGGAACCATTTTAATGATCAGCTCCGCCATAACAGTTTCGTATTCTGAAGGTGCGCCAAAACTTGTTCCATTTAATGCGGCATCATTGATGGCGCTTAAAATCCTTTCGTGTGCATGGCCAAAGAGCATGGGTCCCCACGAAGCAAGACAATCGATGTACTGGTTTCCATCCAGATCAGTAATGGTTGTTCCTTTGGCTTTCTTGACGAAAACGGGATTCATTCCAACACTTTTGAATGCCCTTACCGGAGAATTGACCCCACCGGGAATACTCTTTTGTGCTCTTTCGAAGGCAGCGATACTTTTGTTGAATTGCATGTTTTTGTTTTTTAAGCTATTAGTAGTTAGCTTTTAGCAGTTAGCTATTAGCTTTTAGCTATTAGCTTTTGAAATTGTTTCACTAGTGTCTC
>CAIUUO010000027.1 GCA_903902325.1 uncultured Bacteroidia bacterium | reverse complement strand
TGTAACTTCCTATCATATTGATTTTTTCCATTGATTCTCTTTTTGCCTCTATCCGTGTTATCCCAGTTGTAAAAATTCACTCTATGGTTAGGGGAAATTTCCACAGGAGGTAATCCAAAGTCTTTTTGAAGGTATACATCTAATTTAGCATTTGGAAATGATTTCAGCAAATCAATTGGATATTCCGGATCAAAACGCCCGCCTTCTCCGGATGAAATTGACCACCCTTCTCCGGATGAAAATGACCAGGTCTCTCCGGTTGAAGTTGACCACCTGATTTAGCTATTATTTTCTTGCTCATGGCAACCATTTTGAGTAAGTTGGCCATCCAAACCAATTTACATCGAGATGGCAAACAATTTAATTCACATGAGCAAAGTAAAAAGTATTATTAAGCTATACACCCAAGGTGTAAGTAAAAGTTCAATCAGTGATCGCCTATCGCTGCCCCGCAACAGTGTAAAGAAGTACATTCAGTTGTTCTTAGCATCCAATTTGTCTATCACCGATATTGATACTATGAGTGATACCGATTTGGAGCAGCTATTCCTTTCGATGAGCTCTCGGTTTCATTTAGAGAATGATCCTCGTTTTCAAAGTCTGGTATCATTCTTTCCCAAAATGGAGAAAGAACTCAAAAAGAAAGGTGTTACCAAGGAGCAACAATGGCGAGAGTATTTCCAATCAACTTCAGGGGGTTATGGTCGTTCTCAGTTCTGCTATCATTATGCCCAATGGTACAAGTCTCGTAATCATAAAATGCATATCGAACATAAAGTTGGAGACAAAATGTATGTTGATTATGCCGGAGACAAGCTATCAATTGTAGACCCTGCAACCGGTGAAGTAAGCTCAATCGAGGTCTTTGTCGCCATTTTGGGAGGAAGTCAGCTGACTTACGTTGACGCAAGCTATTCTCAGAAAAAAGAAGATTTTATTACTTCCTGCGAGAATGCATTGCATTATTTTGGCGGCTCTCCAACAGCAATCGTGACAGACAACCTAAAATCTGCCGTAATCAAAAGCAGCCGCTATGAACCTTCACTAAACGATTCCTTCCGTGATTTTGCCAGTCATTATTCCATGACAGTTCTTCCTGCTGCGCCCTATAAACCAACTTATAAAGCGTTGGTGGAGCTATCCGTAAAATATGTATATAGGCACTTTTATGGAAAGCTCCGGGAGCAAACCCACACGAGCCTTGAAGGATTGAACAGCGCTATTGGATTACTTTTAGAGGACTACAACAATAAACTCAGAAGCAATCGTCCTTACAGTAGAAGAGCATTGTTTGAGGATATTGAACGTCAGGCTCTTTGTGTACTTCCAACTAAAAAGTATGAGATCAAACGCAAAGCCCAGGTAATGGTGATGAAGAACGGTTACGTCTGTTTATCGGAGGATAAGCATTACTATAGCGTTCCATATCAGTATGTAGGTTCTCGGGTGTCGATTCTTTACAGTGCAAATGAAGTCGAAGTGTTTTTCCGCTATGAACGCATTGCTGTTCATAAACGTAATCGGTATATGTTTCAGTATACCCATCAAGAGGAACATCTGGCTCCAAAGTTCCGTTATCAGAGCGATTGGAATCCACTTAAGTTTATAGAAAAGGCGGAGCAAGTCGGTCCATATACCAAAGCGTATATAACCAGCATACTAAACTCAAGACAACACCCGGAACAGGCATATAAATCCTCACAAGGGGTGTTGAGCTTCGTATCAAAAGCTGGCAATGAAAGATTAGAAAATGCTTGTCAACGAGCCCTTACCTTTGGAGAATTAGGATATAATGCCATTCGTGTCATTTTAGAGCAAGGAAAAGACAGAGATAAGTCCTATCTGGAAGAACAAGATGATAAATCCCTTCCTGAACATCCAAATGTCAGAGGAAAAGATTATTACAAATAAGCTGCTTGCACTCCAAGAACAATGTAATCAATAAACACAATTTAAAAAGAAAATGGATATGAATGAACAAACGCTTCAAAAAATGAAACAAATGAAACTTCTGGGTATGGCACGAGCTTTTTCTACCAGCCTTGAAACAGGAAGTTTAAACGATTTTACAACAGATGAAATGATCTCACAGCTAACTATCGCTGAATGGGATGATCGTAACAATCGTCGGATTGAACGACAGGTGGATATTCCGGAGCATACTGACCCCTTAAAACGGAAGACAAGCCAGTGCTAAAAACAGAAAATTAGCTAAAAATATCTGCCATTCCGGCAGATATTGACCCACCTTATTTCTCTTAAAGATTTGGAGAGACTATAATTTGAGTAAATCGCAAGAAAATACTCAAAATGGCTCGCTCGTGCTAACGGATTTCGGAGCATGTTGACCCACCCTGACACTCAAAATGTGTTGATTGTGGTGTTTTCTATTTGCAAGCCCGAGTTTGCCCGTAAAGGGGACGCTTCAAGATTTCGGAGCATGTTGACCCATCCAAGTTCTTAGAGATCAAACAGGTTTTGTTTCCTTTGTGTGATACACTTAAAAAAAAGAATCACCTTATGGCAGCAAAAACAAAACCTATGAGTCAAATTAAACAGTTATTACAGTTACACAAACAAGGTCAGAAGATTCGATTTATCAGCCGTAGTTTGTCATTAAGTCGCAATACGGTAAGAAGCTACCTGCTCAAGGCTGCTGCTTTGCCTATTAGCGTAGATTCTTTATTGGAACTAAGTGATCCGGCATTGGAGGCGATGTTTCATGCCGGAAATCCGGCTTACAAAGACAATAAAAGACGCTATGATTACTTTAAGACACGGTTGGATTATTTCCTGACGGAACAAAAAAAGACAGGTGTAACCCGTCGTCTGCTCTGGCAGGAGTACTTAAGTGACCAACCCCAGGGGTATCGTTACACCCAGTTTTGCTATCATTTGGATCAACACACCAAAGCCGGTAAACCATCCATGATTCTCACTCATACTCCTGGTGAGAAGCTGTTTGTCGATTTTGCGGGGAAAAAGCTTTTTTATGTTGATATGAACACGGGTGAGATAATTGATTGCCAGATATTTGTTGCCTGTTTGCCCTACAGCGATTATAGTTTTGCTATGGCAGTTCCAAGTCAATGCGTGGAGGACTTTTTGTATGCCTTAGCCAGTTGTTTACAACACATAGGCGGTGTGCCGCAAATGATAGTGAGTGACAACCTCAAATCGGCAGTAATCAAGGCAAACAGATACGAACCCGACTTAAACCGAAGCATGGAAGATTTTGCTAATCATTACGGTTGTTCGGTGGTACCCACCAGAGCTATTCATCCCAAAGACAAGGCATTGGTTGAGAATCAGGTAAAACTGGTATATCAGCGTGTTTATGCCAAGTTGCGCCATAGTACCTTTACAAGTCTTAGCGCACTGAATGAAGGTATTAAAGAAAAAATACTGTTGCATAATCAAACCCGGATGCAGCAAAAGCCCTATTGTAGGGAAGAACGTTTCCTGTCCCATGAACGTCATCTGCTAAGTGCTTTACCCGCTCAAGGATTTGAGATAAAACACTATAAAGAGTACAAAGTAGCCAAGAACAACCATATTTTTCTCACCCAAGATAAGCATTATTACAGTGTTCCTTATGCATGGATAGGAACACAGGTAAAGGTGATATATACACGCACAATGGTACACATTTATGCACAGGGAAATCAAATAGCGGTACATCCACGGGATACATCCATGGGCAGATACAGTACTGACAGGGATCATTTGTGTTCGGCTCACAACCACTATAACGATAGAAGCCCGAGGTATTATATCGATAAAGCCACACAAAGATCAACCCTGTTCGGCGGATTTATTACCCTACTATTCAAGCAAGATAAACATCCGGAACAACTTTATCGCAGTTGCGATGGATTACTTTCCTTGTGTGCCAAAAGCGAACTGGAGGATTTTGAAAAAGCCTGTCAAATAGCTATTGACAACCACAATTTCAGTTACATGTTTGTGCGCAACATCATTGAAAACAAAATGACAAGACAACTAAATGAAGATAAACTGTTCAACAAAAAATCGCTTCCAACGCATGAAAATATCAGAGGTAAAGCATATTATAATCAAATAAGTAACAATCAAACATTTTTAAATTTCAACAACAATGAATCAAATTGAATCACAATTAAGCGGTTTGCATCTGCACGGTATGAATCGCACCTGGCAGGCACTCTTAGAAACACGCCGAGCTCATGAACTCACACTTGCCGAAGGCTTAGAAATCCTTTTGCAGGCAGAGGTGGAAGAACGTACCAACAAACGCTTCGAGCGATTGGTAAAAGAAGCCAAGTTCCGTTATCAGGCATCCATCGAGGAACTCATTTACGATGCATCCCGGGGTTTTGACAGAAGTATCATTGCCACTTTATCCACCTCAAGTTACATACAAAAAGGAGAATCCGTACTTATTACTGGTTCCTCGGGCTGTGGTAAAAGCTTTCTTACCTCTGCACTGGGGCATCATGCTTGCTCTAAAGGCTATTCGGTACGATATTACAACATCCAAAAATTGTTGCAAGGGGCTAAAATTGCAAGACTGGATGGAACTATCATCAAACTTTTTGATAAAATTGCTAAAACACAAGTACTTATATTAGATGATTTTGGATTAGCACATATCGAACAGCAACAGCTAATGGATCTTATGGAAATTATTGAGGACAGACACGGAAGAAATGCAACCATTATTGCCAGTCAGCTTCCAGTTAAAAATTGGTACGATATTATTGGTGAAGCTACAATTGCAGATGCTATTTTGGATAGATTAGTGCATACTTCGTTCAGAATTGAAATTAAAGGAGAAAGTTTAAGGAAAAAACAGTAATTTTGTCATGTTAATGGTTCTTTGGAGAACGAACCTGTTGGGGTGGGTCAATATCACCGAAACGGTGGGTCAGTTTCACCGAAATATCCAGGGGTGGACTCGTCGCAGTGGGGAAAAATATACCATTGGAAATGCGTTGGAAAAGGGCATGGGTGGCGACTGAATGGAACGGAACAATGGGTTGGGGAATGAAATGGAGCTTTACTGGCTGTTTGTGTGTGGATATATTTGTGCGTGGATTACAGCCGATAAGCGAAATGGAAAGACTGCGTAGATTTGTGGAGTGGAATGAAGAAGCCACTTATGCCGTGCGGTGCTGAGGTGGGTTAAATGAATTGGTGGCTGTACTGCGGAGCTGCCCGTAATTATCTTTCAGGTGAGGTCTGACCTTTGGTTCTGATAACTTTGTATTGGCACACTTTACGAAAATGCGTCATCAAGAGAAAGAATAGGAAAATAAGTTTTTAACTACGGCATTAGGCTATACGCAACCAATGAAGCGCATGCTCCTCGTTTGAAAAAACTTTTAGTATGTATTTTTCACCGGA
>CAIUUO010000026.1 GCA_903902325.1 uncultured Bacteroidia bacterium | reverse complement strand
CATAGGTTGTGGTAGCAACGGTAGAGGTTGTTGCAGTGTAAGTAGTCTCGACATTGTTGCACCTGGTGGCTGTTGCTGCACTGTTGATGACTGCAGTTGGGTTGACCGTTACAGCCACATCTTTTGTAGTGCCTGCACAACCGTTCACACTTGGCGTGATCAGGTAATGAACAACCACCGGTTCAGTGGATGTATTTACCAGTGTTTCGGTAATTGCTGCACCTGTTCCATTGGTTACGGCTGGATTGCTGATACCTGTTACTGTTGCCCGGGTCCACACATAGGTTGTGGTAGCAACGGTAGAGGTTGTTGCAGTGTAAGTAGTCTCGACATTGTTGCACCTGGTGGCTGTTGCTGCACTGTTGATGACTGCAGTTGGGTTGACCGTCACAGCCACATCTTTTGTAGTGCCTGCACAACCGTTCACACTTGGCGTGATCAGGTAATGAACAACCACCGGTTCAGTGGATGTATTTACCAGTGTTTCGGCAATTGCTGCACCTGTTCCATTGGTTACGGCTGCATTGCTGATACCTGTTACTGCTGCCCTGGTCCACGCATAGGTTGCAGTTAAACTACTACTGGTAGCTGTATAAGTAGTCAAAACACTGTTGCATCTGTCCGGCGCTGTTGCATCACTGGTGATCACGGCAGTAGGATTGACCGTTACCACAACATTTTGTGCTGTATGGCTACATCCGTGTAGGGAAGTAGTGATATAGGCGTAAGTAACAGCAATGGGCGCTGTGGTGGTATTCGTCAGTATTTCATTTGGATCATCATTCCCTGATCCGGCTGTATTGGTGATACCTTCTACTGCTGCTCTCATCCAGGCAAAGGTTGCACCTACGGTTGTACTTGTAGGAGTGTAATGGAATGTATTGGATGTGCAAATGGCAGATGGTGTCAATGTGCTGCTTAGTTCCGGAATAGGATAAATCTCAGTCGTATTGGTCGTTGCCGAAGTTACCCCATTGAGGCTATAATTTCCGGCATCCGCACCTCCAAGAGTTAATCCTGTAGCTGTTACCGTTTTACCGGCTCCGACAGCATCATTGGCAAAGTTGATGTTGCCGGCGCTGATATCCAATGTCACAACATCAGGTGAAATCACACCGGTTAGGGTTTGACTGCTCAATGTTGCCAAAGTGTTGCCGGAAACATAACATCTGTTGTTGGCAACAATGGATGGTGTTACAGTTTTTGCGGTAATATTTGCCGTGGTGCTTCCTGTTGTTGAAGCCAGGGTGTAGTTGCCCTGGTCGGTTCCACCACTGATGGAGATACTGGTATAATTAACCGTTTTCCCATTAGCAACATTCCAGTCGGTAAATGCTGCGCTTGAAGTAAAGCTGAGGTCATCGCCAGATACGCGGTCGTCGCTAAACTCATGACCTGCAACAAGTGTAGTAACACCCGTTGTGCGGTCGTATACTTTATTGTCAGCCTGGAAGCTGCTTAAAGCAAGCGTTCTCTGGGTAACCGCTAAATTTCCCGTACTTGCATAAACTATTCGATAGTATGCCGAATTCACACCAGCTTTAAAAGTGGCAGCACTAGGCACGATAGCCCAAGAACCCACATGCTTGTCGGCTGCTCCGCCCAATGGGCAAGTTAGGGTTACTCCGGTTATATCTCCTGCAATGGCAGGTACTCCGGATACGATGCCCGTTACGGTAAACCCTGTTGTTCCGAGTGAAGCAACCTGACCATATATTTTTGTTTGTCCGGTCGAGGTCGAAGCCACTGTGACAGCACGCTGCACGATAATACTGGGTTGTGCACCATATTTTGAGGGTTCATCCACATCGAGGGCTGTTAACCACCAACTTCCGGCATTGCTGAATTTCACCCCTCTGTTTGTTTCTGTTCCTGTTCCATTAAAAGTATGGATCCCATTATCCATAGTATTATCACCTACTGTGAAGTAATAATTGGGCCAGGGATTAACAGCAGCAGCATCTGTATTATGAAACTTTATTTGGCCTTCATAATCGGTTTTACGGTTGTCGTAGGTATCGCGTGGCTCAACGGTAACACTTTGTGCAGTACCCAGATCGTGCGGATTACTAACTCCATATACGATGAAATCTTTTAGAAGGGTAGGAGTTACCGTTATCTGGTCGGTTGCATCAATGATACCTGTTGCTCCATCAGCTGGCGTTGCATCTGACGCAGTAATGGTAGGGGCGCCTGTTTTTTCATCGTAGTACCAGAAGTTAGCCGTTGAAGCTGCATTGGCAATGGTTAATTGTGTAATTAAATTTCCTGCTGTGGCTGCATCATAGAATCTTTTGTTTGTACCAGTGGAGCTACTGGACAAGTAAACGATTTGCGTACCGGTTGTTACCGGATTATGAAAAATATCGTGACGTGTAACAGTGTAAGCTGCCCTTGAGCCTCCGGCTGTAATGTCAGCTGGAGCATTCAGCTCAAAATGGTTCACTGTGGCATGCCCAACTAAAATACTGGATGAAGTGGCGGTAGCTAATGCCGGATTGGAGCTAAATCCAAGTGTAATCGACTCGGCTTTGGTATAGTAGAGCCCTGCAAAAGTTGCAACCCCATTTGATGCTGTAGCGGTTAATGAGGTTCCTTTTAACACATCATTTCCGGTAGATCTTGCTGCGGTTACTACGGTGGTTTGGTCGTATGTTATAATATTGCCAAACTCGTCTTCGATGAGGATCACCGGTTGCTGGGTAAATAAAACACCTGCAGTAGCCGTTGCCGGAGGCTGGGTGGCAATTACCAGTCTGCTGGCAATTGCAGTAACTGATACAGTACGTGTCTGTGCAAATGTCGTACCTGTACTGATATCGCTTGCACTAATTATATTGTTCCCGGTTTGGGTAACACGGACTAATGCTGTGTAAGATCCATCGCCAACATTAGTGACAGCAATTGTACCACCACCGTAGGCATTTGTCGAACCATTCAGCAAAATCGATAAACTGCGACAAGCGTTAAGCAGGTTGCCTTGTGCATCGCGCGGTATAGCAGTTACAAGAACATATTCACCTGCAATCCGGCTGAGGGGGTCAACAAAAACGAGGGGCGTTGTCGGGACTGAAATTGTCAGGGTTGATTTAGTGCCCAGACTGGAAAATGCGCCGGGGCCCACTACGATGTTCTCTTGCTGGCCGCTCTTTCCAAACTCAGCCTCATCGGCTGCGCGTAACCAATATACACCGTTTGTGTTGATGTTAATCCCGGTAAATGTCCTTACACCACTATATCCGGCAAATGTTTGTCCACCTGAAGGGTAAGATACCAATAAATCGTTGGATGCTGACAAGCTGATATTCCCAGCATAAGTTGTGGCTGTATTCCAGTAAACATCCCGTGCAGTAACTGTTACCGAAAATGAAGTGCCAGCTATTTGTGTTGTGCCAGCTACCACTTTGAAGTTTGTCAAAGGGGCATGATTTACAGTAATTGGTAATGTAGTTCCCAATTTCGAAGTAAGTGCATCAGTGATCGTAATTGTAGGGGAAATATTAGGGGTCAGTAAACTTTGATCCGAATTGTAGAACGTAAAACCACTTATGGTTGCAGCACCTGCTGAAAATGTTTGATTTCCGTTAGCCGGAATGATGCGTGCCGTACCATTCACGGAGGAAGTAGCGGTAGTAATCCAGGTTACACTGTTTGTTCCGGTATAATTTGTTTTGATGTTACCAAAGAGGTCAATCGCGGTAGCTATTACAGAAAATGCTGTTCCGGCAGTTTCTGTATCGGAGTTCTGTGTTGTCAGCGTAAAGTGGTCAAGAGCTGCCGGCGTAACGGTGATCGCACTTTGTGTGCCTGTCTTGGTATCACCGGTGACGGTGACAGTTCTTTCGCCAGTGGTTTTCAGGGTAACTCCATTGGTAAAAGTATGGATACCATTGTCGCCCAACGTAAAAGTATAGTTGGCAGGAAGAACCGCAGGGTAAACATCGTTGGATGAGAAGGTGATGGTTCCCGTATAGTCGGTCTTCAGGTTAGCCCAATGGTCATAAGCCGTGACAACAGGAGTTGTGGTTACGCCTGCCATTACCGGATCGGTGATCCCGGTTACCGTAAAATAGTCAATATCACCAGGAGTGATGTTGGCATAGAGATAGTCGGGCTGTGTCAGGTTGTAATTGAACGCAGCACTCCCTGTGATGGTCATCGAGGTAGTCACATGAACGTGACTGGCGACTGCCTTGCTGGCAAACACGCCGGTCGTTGCTGTGGCAAGCTGCATATCATCACCATAATAATGTACGCTTACAGCAGCTCCCGTGATGGCTGCTGTAGTATTGTCGTCGTATTTTTTATTGGAAGCAACCGCACTGATAACTGCCAAAGGAGCCTTGCTGACAGTGAGTGTACCTGTTGCAAACGCAACATTGTAGTTGGCTGCGATACCATTGGATGCCGTAATGGTATGTGTTCCATAGGTGGCAAGGGCACCTGTGTGGGAGGCCAGGCTTACGCCAGAAACGACGGATCCTGTATTGCCATAATAGAGGGTTCCGGAGACGGTGTAGGTAAATGTTGGATCGGTAGCTCCGTATACTTTTGATTTATTGTCCGCCGTTACTGTGATGGCCGCAGCTTTTGAGACAGTAAGCGTGCTGGTCGCATAAGACAGATTGTAATTGGCAGAGCTGGCTCCCGTAACGGAAATCACATTGGGTCCAGCTACGGTGGCTGCTGCACCGGTGTTAGTACTCATCGTTACACCGGTTATTGCCGAGGCATAGCTATCCCCGTTCTTCAGTGTCCCGGAAGGGGTGTAGGTCAAAGTCGGTTCCGAGGCCCCGTAAACCTTCGCTTTGCCATCCGGGGTTATGATGAGCGCCGCTGCTTTGTTCACGGTAAGAAGCTGGGAAGCCTGACCCGCAGCCGAATAGTTGGAATTTC
The DNA here is from genome assembly GCA_903902325.1 of uncultured Bacteroidia bacterium. Lineage (GTDB taxonomy): Bacteria > Bacteroidota > Bacteroidia > Bacteroidales > Prolixibacteraceae > CAINVV01. Next base: position 9,834 of record CAIUUO010000026.1, on the reverse strand, counting down.
CAGCCTGGTTGGCATAAATGTAGCAACTGCCTGCACCGATCACGGTGATTGTCGTTCCGTTGGTACCTGAACAGGTGGCCACCGCGGTGTTGGAGCTACTGAAGGTGACTGCATTTCCGGTACCTCCGCCCGATGCGGAAACGGTAAAGGTTCCATCCCCGTAGGTTTTGGTCGCAAGCGCTCCAAAACTGATGCTCTGCGAGGCCTTGTTAACTACCAGGGTTTGCTGGACGTTTGCCGCTGCATAATAGTTGCTGTTTCCACCCTGGGATGCGGTGATGTAGGTTGTTCCTGCCCCAACAACGGTAACTGTACTTCCCGAAACGGTCGCTACAGCAGTGTTTGAACTGGAAAAGCTTACCCCAAGACCAGATGAAGCAGAGGCACTGAGGCCAAAGGCTGCTTCACCGAACGTCTTCGCCGCCAGCGATCCAAAAGAGATGGACTGGGAATAGAGAGGCGTCGTGAAGGAGGAGGAGTTGGTATATCCCGAATAGGAATTGCAGGAGCTGTTGGAAGCTGCCCTGACACTCAGACTGTAGCTGGTGTTGGGACTCAAACCGGTAGCTGTGGCGGAGGTTCCGGTTGTGCTTCCGGAAGAAGAACCGCAACTCCAGTAATAGGTGATGGTTGCCGTCCCGGAGGAGGTTCCCCATGACAGATTTGCCGTTGTGGCAGATGCAGCCGAAGCACTGGCTGAGCTGGGAGCACCTGCATTGGAACAGGAAGGGGCCGGCGGTGCGGCCGGTGCTCCCGATGTGTTTGAACTAGGTGCGCACCATTCCCATGAGCCATTAACTCCAGAAACATAGGCATACAAGGTCCCTGTACTGGGTAAACCTGAAACAGTTACACTGGTGCTTCCGCTGGTGTAACCATTCTTTAAACTTCCGGTTCCAGGCCAGGATCCGCTGTTAAAAGTGGATGAAGTGGTCACACACCAGTAATAGTAACTGGATCCATTCCCACTCCAGCTTAAGGTTGCCGAAGTGCCTGTTCTGGTCATGGTAACTCCCGTTGGATTGTTGCAATATGCAAAGGTATTGTCCGGGGCAAATGACAGGAGCGCAATGATTACCAGTAAACAGAAGTTTCGCCATTTTCTTCCTGTTTGGATGGTCCTTGCTGCCGTATGGTCGCCGGAAAATGTTGGCGGTACAAAGTTTTGTCTATTCTCTTTCATGGCTTAGTTTTTTCCTGAATTATAACTGGTAACAGTTTGATCATTTGTATTTTGTCTCCACGCTCCGGCAATGGTTGCCGGCAAGGCGTGAATGAGTTGATATCGTTCCATTTGTTGATTATTCATATCCGGTAGTTTTTTCTTTATTTTATTTTTCTGATTAGCTACCGGAGCAGAAGGTTTGCGAAGCTGAGCCTGTAGGAGCCACCGGATTCACGATAACGGTTACTGCCTTTGTGTAAATACATCCGTTGGCGTTCGTGAGGGTCATTGTTCCGTTAAACGACCCGGCATGACCGGTAACCGTGATGGCTGTAATGACAACACCTGTTAACGTTCCTCCGCCTGCGGCAAAGGCGAACGAGGTATTTCCCTGATCAGCTAGACCGGCGCTATTCGCCGAAGCATCCCAGTCGATGCTGTAACTGGTGGGAGCAGCGGTTGTGGCAGTATAAGTCAGCGTTGTATTCTGCGGACTGGCACTGTAAGTCACCGGATCTACTGTGCCGGTAGTTGTGATGCCTGGCTGTGCATTGACGGTCACCGAATGAATTGCCGATGTTGCCCCGCACTCCGTCGAACTTCCGTCAGTAACCGTATAGGTAATATTGGTCGAACCAGCCGATACCGGTGTTATAACTCCTGTATTACTTACTGTTGCTACTCCGGTATTTGATGAAGCCCAGGTATAAGTTAAGGTGGCTGTTCCTGTTGCGTGGGATGTCAGGGTTAATGATCCTCCCATACACACTGCATTGGTTCCGGTTATTACTCCGGCTACGGGCAGTGCGTTGACGGTAATTACGGCACTTCCGGACTGGGTCTGTGAACAAGTCGTACTACTCGCATCCCGCACACTAACCAAAGCATAGGTATATGTTCCGGCTGTTGCTGTTGCTTGTGAGACAGTCACCGAACTACTTCCTTCCGCTGTAGTGACTGTTAGATTGGAACCTCCATTGATTTTGTAGGTGAAGGTATAAGGAACCGTTCCGGAGGCACCTGTGAAGGTGACATTGGGTGACGATGCATTTTGACAAACTGCTGTTGTTCCACTAACAGAGGCTGTTGGAAGCGGATTCAAGGTGACGCTGTATTGGTCTGTTGCAACCGAACATCCCGTAGCCGTGATGGTCTCCGTGACAATCAGTGATCCGAATGGCGCTACCCAGGTAACAGTCACTGAGTTGGTCCCGTCGCCGGCTGTAATATTTCCTCCGCTGACAAACCAGGCATACGTATGCCCCACCACATTCGGCGTGGAATAAACATTCCCCGAAGAGAGCATACACAAGGTCTGTGTGCCTGAAATGACAGGTGTTGGCAGTAAATTGATAGTTGCCGCCTTCGTAACCTGTACCGCGGCACAACCGCCTGCGGCAGCTACCGTGTAGGTGACCGTGTAATTGCCTGCCGTACTGGTGCCCGGTGTGATAAGTCCCGAAGCATCATCAAGCGTTAATCCGGCTGGAGCAACGGTATAAATACCACCCGAGGCTCCGTTCAGGGTAACTTCCTGCACATCCTCGCTTTTGCAGAAGGCTGCGGCTGAGTAGGTAATGCTGGTGACCACCGGCTGTGCCGTGATGGTAACGGAGGTCGTGGCAGTAATCTGATCACATCCACCCGCAGCGGCTATGGTATAGATTACTGTATAATCTCCCGCTGTGCTGGTGCCTGGATTAATTGCTCCAGTCGAAACGTCGAGGGTTAAACCTAATGTAGAGCTGTAAGTACCTCCGGAAGTTCCCGTACGGGTAACCGCCTGCCCTGCGCCCAATGTTTTGCAGAAAGGTGTGCCTGTATAAGAGATGGTCGCCGTTGGGGCTGGAGTAATGGTAACATCAAATGTCGCAGTAACTGGGGTACATCCACCGGCAGCGGCTATGGTGTAAGTAACAGTATAGGGTCCACCGGGTGTACTCGTGGAAGGGTTAATCGTTCCTGTATTTGCATTGATGCTGAGACCTGCTGTGGCCGTGTAGGTTCCACCCAGCGCGCCATCAAGTATCACATCTTGATTGGCTGAACTCTGACAAAATGATGCGGCCGGATAGGTGATGGAGTTGACTACCGGTGGTGTCGTGACGGTTAGATCAAAGGTGGCAGCCGAAATACCGCATCCGTTTGATCCGGATATGGTATTGGTCACCCTGTAATTGCCTGCCGTACTGGCCGATAGGTCAATCGCCCCGGTGCTGGTATTGGTAAAACTGAGACCTGCGGAGGAGGTAAAGGTTCCCGCCGTGCTACCGCCAGGAATGGTTGCCGACGGATCGGTACCATTCAAACAATAGGCACTCTGTGCGTAGGTGAAGGTGGTGACAGGAAATTTGGTAATGGTAACCGAAGTGGTGGCAATGGCATCGGAACATCCCGAAGGTGCCGTTATCGTGTTGGTAACCGTGTAGGTACCAGCCGTACTGGAGGATAGATTCAATTGTCCGGTTGAAGCATCAAGGACCAAACCTGCCGTAGAGGTGAAGGTCCCTGCGGCACCACCTCCCGTGAATATTGGGAATGGATGTACCGCATTGCTGCAGTAGGGAGTTTCAGGATAACTGAAGGTGGCAACCGGTTGCGGACTAACGGTGATAGTGGACGAACCGGAAGTGGTACCCGTGCAATGCGAATCATTCACGGAGGTCAAACTATAGGTTCCGGTGGAAGATGGAGTTACACTGATTATTTTAGGATTGTCTGTCGTATTCGTAATGGTTACGGGCGTCGTTCCGTCTGTATAGGTGAATGTCCAGGGGGATGCTCCGGTCAATGTGACGCTCAGGTTGGCGGAATTACCGGTACAAACGGCTGTCGTACCCGAGATCGTTGCCGTGGGCAGTGGATAGATCGTCACGGAGGTGACGGCAACTACCTGACCGCAGGGAGAAACCGCCGTCAGGGTGTAGGAAACTGTATAGGTGCCTGCTGTGCTGGCACCCGGATTGATGGCTCCGGTTGAAGCATCGATGGATAATCCGGCTGTGGAACTGTAAGTGCCTCCGGTATAAACGCCGGTTCCGGTTAAAGTAACCGTCTGACTGATTGCATTATTGCAAAATGGTGAAGCATAGGAAATGGCAATCGTGGGAAGTTGCAGTATGGTTATATTGGTCGCCTGCGCAGTCATTGCATCGCATCCCCCGATACCGGGGACAAATAGAGTTACCGAATAAGTTCCGGATAAACTGGTTGCGGGGGTAATAGTACCTGTAGAACCATCAATTGTTAATCCCGTGGGTGATGCAGAAAAGGTCCCGCCAGAAGCCCCTGTACGAGTAACCGAAACAGTTCCGGCTGATGTGCAATAGGAAATAGGTGTAGTTGATGTCGCGGCATACCTTATACTTGGTGTAACTGGAGTTGTGGTAATTGAAACCGGGGTGGTTGCATCATTCTCTGTGCAGCCTGCTGCCGGGGTAGTAATATGATAGGTGACAGTATAGTTTCCGTTGGTACTTGAACCAGGGGTTATCGCCCCGGTTGATGAGTTTAACACAAGTCCTGCTGCTGCAGAATAGACTCCTCCGGCAGTACCAGTTCGCGTAACAAGTTGATCTCCAGACACGCTTTTACAAAAAGTATTACTGGCATAAAAAATGGCAGCCTGGATGGATCCGGCACTAATGGTAGCGATAACCGGTAACCGGGCGCTTCCACTATTCAGCGAACATCCTCCTCCATCAACAGCATCTACAAAATAGGTTTTGGTGACCGACATGGATTTAGTGGTGAAGGTGGAGGTCGTTCCAACGACAGATACAGTTCCTTCGCTTGAAACTCCGGTTGGAATGGCAGTTCCATAAAATGGAACGGTGTACCATTTGATTGTACCTGAACCGGTTGCCTGTAATGTGACCGTACCTGCACCACAACGGGTGGATGGAGTCGTACTGCTAATCTGCGCCAGAAGCATGCCGGGAAACATCAGCAGCATCAGGATAACTGCTAAGATCGCTGCAGCTATTCGCTGTTTTTGGTAATAATTTTTCATAAAACAATTTTTATTTATGACACCTGTATAAAATATATTCTATACTATTTTATTATTAGAGACTTTTTAAGTTTAATTTTTCATCCCATCAGGAATTTTGTGTGGGAATAAATTGGTTAATTGGTGATTATCTCATCCCATACGAGACGAAATGGTCAGTCAAGATTTGCATTCTACCCATCCGCTATCTGCGAACCTCCGGCATATTGATCTCTAAAATTTGAACAGATTTTAAGTTTTGCGAATTGAACAGCCAAAAATTTCCAGGGAACCGGATCTCATTTGTCAGTCGTGATCGTGGTACCCAAAAAGATGTTTCAATCATGAATTTCAAATAATCAACGGACAGGCGCTAAAAGTCAAAGAATGTGCCATTAATTGATTGCCATTCCTCTCTTTCCATACACATGCGAGCAAAAACCTAATCCAGAGAGACTTAAAAAACGAAATAAAATGTAGATAATCAATTTGGTTGATTTGACACATTTGCTCCTTTACGCGAAAATGAGTGTTAGGGTCATTTTCGCTTATGCATGAACCGGGGAAAGGAGTTAGGGATCTGGTCGGTGTTTGATAAAAATCCAAAGCATCCGTTCAAAATTTGAGCGATGATCATAACAAATGGCTCACCGAATCGGATTAATTTGATCGGTGATCAATGGTCGGTCATCGAATTTTGGGTAATCCTTCCTTTTTAAATATCAAAGAACGTTGAAATTAAGACCCAGACTAGTAGTGATTTACAATATGTACAAGTTTCGGTTCTTATTAGAAACAAAATTAGATAACACCATACTGACAGAAGTAGGGGGAAGGGCCAATCTAGTTTCAATAATTCTGATCTTCGTGTAAGGAAAACAACTACATTAAAATCAGACTGGCCTCTATGGACCGAAACGGTTGGCCCAGATACGAGCAGCAAAGATCCTCTGATTGCAAATCTGCACCAGATGAGAACAAGATTTCCAAATAACAGTAATTGCAGGTTAATCCAGATTCCAAAAAAAAACTGTCCCAAAAGTGAAGCTACTTTCAGGACAGATTTTTTTGTTCTTTCTGTTTAATTCCGTTTTCCTACATGCAATGCAGGTAGGTTTCCACTAATTTGAATATTTCATCATTTTTACCATACAGTTGTTCGCTGAGGTGACTGTCGCTGTATGATTTTAAGTGTCTGATCACCCTATCAATGGTTCCTTTCGGAAAGATGTTGTTTGTTTCGTAGAAAGTCCTGTCTTTCTCCAGGCATTCGGCAGAACTCCAGCATGAATCGGGCATGTGTTTTAACCTAGCCGCGGTTGTCTGGTTCTCCTCCTTAAAAATATTGACTCCCACATAGAGTTGTTTTGCTTTCTCCAATGCATCGGGCATCTCAAGACCAAGTTTTGCCGCCATAATGAGACCTGCCATCAGGAAGTAAAGATCTGCCGAACCGTCAGGTGCCCTGAATTCAACTGTCTGTTTGCCCGGAATATAGGGCACATCATACCTCTCGCATGGATTGGCATCCTTGATCATGTGCGTCTTGGCAATCCAGCCAAGGGGAACGCGCACCAGTGCCGATCGGTTGGTATCGCCCCAGCAGATGTTGGTGGGCGCTTCCTGGTGCGGAACAAGCCGCAGGTAGGAGAGAGGAATGGTATTTCCGAAGGCCGTCAGGGAGGTTGCCTTTTCGAGCAAACCTGCCATAATCTTCCTGGCGATATCACTGATGCTGTCTTCATCCACCATACAGTTGACTCCGTCCTTTTCGGCCATCATGTGAATGTGGAGTCCGCTGCCTGCTTTACCTACCGTGATTTTTGGGGTAAAACTGACATTGACTCCGTATTGCTGTCCCAGCATCCGCAGAATCCACTTGGCGATCAGCAAATGTTCGACTGCCTCTTCCGGTTCAACGGGTTGGAATTCAATTTCATGCTGTTCGTAATAATGGGTGTCAGTGGTAAAATTGCCCACCTCGGAGTGACCGTATTTGATTTTGCCACCAGTTTGGGCGATAAGGTTCATGGCATCCGTGCGCAGGTGCTCCCATTTGGAAAAGGGGGTGGAATTGTGATATCCTTTTTGGTCAACAGCCGGATAATTTTCATCTACATCACTTACGATATAAAATTCAAGTTCTCCCATCATCTTGAAAGTGAGTCCTGTAGATTGTTTAAACTCTGTATATGCCTTTCTTAGAATGTATTCTGGAGCGCTCTCCAGCGGTTTTCCCTCCTTGGTATAAAATGAACAGAGTAAATCGATGGTAGGTACCTCAGCAAAAGGATTGACATAGGCTGTCCGGAATTTTGGGATGACATACAGGTCGCTCGAATCTGCATCGATGTAGGAGAAGAGGCTGGATCCATCGACCCTTTCGCCTGTGGCAAGGATGGATTCAAGGTAGTCCTTGCTGGTGATCACAAAGTTGAGGGTTTTTAATTTCCCGTCTTCACCGGCATAGCGAAAATTGACCATTTCGATGTTGTTCTCTTCGATGTAACGGATGATATCGTGTCGGTTGAATTCTGAAGCAGGTTTACGGAGGTACTTTACCAGTTTATTGGGATTCAGTACAATTTCGAGTTCTCTCATGGGTTGGACCGGTTTTATTTTTTGAAATTCGGATGCAAGTTCAGCAATAAGCAACCCATTATCTATGACGATTCTCAATGTTTTGGTGAATCATCATTTGCTGGTATATGAACTTGATCAAATAGAACGGGTATGCCCCAATCCTCTATTATCATGAATTTTTTAGCAGATCAGTTGGCTTTTTTCGAAAAGATTGTACATTTGCTTTCGCTTAAAATCGGGGTGTAGCGCAGCTTGGTAGCGCGCGTCGTTCGGGACGACGAGGCCGCAGGTTCAAATCCTGTCACCCCGACTTAAAATAGAATTAGCCGTTGTAGATCAAGTATTTACAACGGTTTTTTGTTTGTGGTAAAAAAAGTGGTAAAAAAGATATTTTACCGCCATAGATATGGATTTATGGCATTCCCACATATATGCCTGTATTGTAATCACTTGTAATACATAATTCTTTCAGAAAACAATAAATAGGTGAACAATTCTTATATCGAAGATTAATTTTTTCTATTTTATCTAAATACCACTATTTCATCTAATTACATTTAGTCTCTTTTACTATTTCCAACTTTTTATTATAAAATCGATGATAATGAGTGAAAGTTTAAGTTTTCGCTGTATTTATTAAAAGCGAAAGACCCCATGATTCTCTCATGAGGTCTTGTAAAAATAAGCTTTAGGAAAACTTTTTATTATGAAAACACTAAACATAAATACTCATGATATCGAAAAAGATTCATCAAGTATTAATAATGTTCACTCATTTACTACAATTACTCGTGCTACAAGTGCAAATTATTACTCTACCTCAACAAGTTGCATTGAAGAAAAGATTGAATATGCAAATAAAAAATATTCAAGGAACTTTTATACCATCAATTTGGATTGGTTTCAATTTTTATGCCAGACTGATAAGAATGGTAATGTACTTGAATCCTATTCATCAGAAAGAATCAAAATCACTAAAAACCAAACCCACAACAATCCTAATTTTAAGTATAAATATACTGTAGCCTTAGATTTTTGTAATCTATGTGACATTTATGCAATACCAATTAATACAAAGCATAAGAAAAATGAAATTTCGGTTAAGGTTCTTAACTCACAACTTTACACTAAGGATTGGTCTATTCGGATTAATTATGTTTTAACTGAGCTTGATTTTATATACCTTAAATTGTCAAAAATTGATTTTGCTTTGGATGGGAGAGATTTAATTCTTAAAATGGATTTATTTCGTAGATATCTAAGAACTAAAACTATACAAATAAACAATGAGAACCTAAGTATTAATGGCACGAGTTTCAATAAAGCTCAACTACGTTGGGAGAGTTACATTATTGGGAGTAAAAAATATCAAAAAACAGCCGAACTTTATAATAAAACCAAAGAAATTAAGGTTAGTGGCAAACAATATATTGCTGATTTCTGGAAGGAAAACGGATTGGATATTTTGGAGGATATTGGCCGATTTGAACTTAAATTAGGGACTAGGCATCTTTCTAAATACCAGTTTAATTCCTTTACTGATTTTTGTGAAGCTGGTTATTTAGGACAGATACTTTTTGAAGAAGTTGGTAGTTGGTTGAAGTTTTATCAAGTCAGTCTGGAAACAGTAAAGAATCATCGGAAAGATATTGCAATAAAAAAAGGCAAAGAATTAAAATTCATATATTGGTATAAAATACCACAATTAACAATGCCTCTTGATAAAGTAGTTCCCGAAACGGATGGAATAAATGAGGCAAAGAAGTCCATAACTCGTGCAATAGGTGAAATCCAGAAAGGTTATGCAATTGATTCCACTGCAACGCTTATCAATTTTGTTGAAGCAACTGCTACAGAATACCAACTCTACTACTATGCTATTCAAAAAATAAACTTTTCCTTGCATGTCAACTCAAGTGAATGTGAGAGTTTGAAATCTTTGGCAGATCGGTTACTTTCTATAACAGAAAACATTTCATTGCTGTAGCATATTGGACAAATCACTTAAATTAAAAAATTACTGTATATCTATAAAAATTTGACTGATTGGAATCTGATAATAGTCAGCAATTTCCAACATGCTGGTTAAACGCAT
>CAIUUO010000025.1 GCA_903902325.1 uncultured Bacteroidia bacterium | reverse complement strand
GGTGTTTATCAGTAAGTCAAAGATACAATCTGAAAGCAAATCACAACTTCCGTTTGATCGTTTTGACGAAATAACTTGGTGTTTATCAGTAAGTCAAAGATACAATCTGAAAGCAAATCACAACAACCAAATCTTACAGTATTTCAAACGCTAGGGTGTTTATCAGTAAGTCAAAGATACAATCTGAAAGCAAATCACAACTATTGAAAGCGGTAAAATACTTATTGATTTGGTGTTTATCAGTAAGTCAAAGATACAATCTGAAAGCAAATCACAACATCCTTCAAGGACGGGAGGAAGAACGACTTGGTGTTTATCAGTAAGTCAAAGATACAATCTGAAAGCAAATCACAACAAATTCCCCATCTACAATACAGGGAGCAAAGGTGTTTATCAGTAAGTCAAAGATACAATCTGAAAGCAAATCACAACAATGCTACGCTTGCCGTGAAGCGTCAGATAGGTGTTTATCAGTAAGTCAAAGATACAATCTGAAAGCAAATCACAACATAACAACATACCAAACCCCCTACCAATCGGGTGTTTATCAGTAAGTCAACGATACAATCTGAAAGCAAATCACAACAACCTCGATAAGTTCAAACTTTCCATTCTGGGTGTTTATCAGTAAGTCAAAGATACAATCTGAAAGCAAATCACAACCAGTTCAGGTGATTTGCAAATTGCCACTCAGGTGTTTATCAGTAAGTCAAAGATACAATCTGAAAGCAAATCACAACTCCATCATTGTGGCCCACCACCTAAACACGGGTGTTTATCAGTAAGTCAAAGATACAATCTGAAAGCAAATAAAAGTGACCGGGTGACTGGGAAATAAAGTCCTTAATGAAAATCAGCTCCAAGTCACCCGGTCACTTAATACCTACCTTCTTTTTACCTCCGAAATTTTAAAAAAAATCCTTTCCCTAACGTTGCGATTTTCTATCTTTACATAACTAATCCAACAATTTATGAAAGCAGCTATCATCAGGGAATATGGGAAAATTGCTCTCGAAGAGGTGGCAAAACCGGATCTGCAGGACGATCATGTGCTGATCAAAGTCAAATACGCCAGCATCTGCGGTTCTGACCAGCATATTTTCAAGGGGGAATTTCATCCACGCACCCAATTGCCCCTGATCCCAGGGCATGAATTTGCCGGAATCGTAGAAGCAGTCGGCAAAGAGGTGAAGAATTTCCATCCCGGCGAAAAAGTAACTGTTGATCCCATTCTCTGGTGTGGAAAATGTGCCGCCTGCAAGGTGGGCCACTACCCTGCCTGCAGTTCCCTCAAACTGATTGGCATCGATCTGGACGGAGGGTTCGCGCAATATGTCTCGGCACCTGCTCATACCGTATTTAAAGTTCCCGATCATATCTCCGACGAGTATGCTGCCCTCATCGAGATCCTGTCTATCGGATTTCATGCCTCGGCCCGTTCAGGACTCAGGGAACAGGATGATGTGCTGATCATGGGAGCAGGCAAGGTTGGCCAGTCCATTCTCCATGCAGCCAGCACCATCACCACAGGCAGAATCTTCATGGCGGATATTCTCGACGACAGGCTGGCCATTGCCTTGTCGGCCTTCCCCAATCTTTTCGCGATCAATACGACCCGGACAGATCCTGTCGCCTACGTGAAGGAAATCACAAACGGCAGGGGTGTGGACGTGGCCTTTGAGGCTGTCGGCCATGACGTAAAGGTGGAAGGAAGGATGAATCCGACCCGAACCTGTGTCAATGCCATCAAAGGCGGAGGAACGGTTTGTGTGCTGGGACTCGGCGACCACCCGACCGAAGTACTCATGAAGGAACTGATCTGGAAGGAGGCAAAAATCGTCTCATCCAGAGTCAGCCACGGTGAGTTTGCGAAGGCGATCGATGCACTCGACAAGCAGACCATCCATCCCGAAAACATGATAACAGGAATCCTGGATCTGGAGGATACCCAGCAAGGATTTGAACTGCTCGTAGCAGAACCCGGAAAACACCTGAAAATATTGTTGAAAATTCCTGATTGAAAAATATTAATACAAAACATCTATGAAGAATATTCCCGTTATCGCCATCTCGGAAAAGACCCTGGCGGAAGCATATGAAGCAGCCATCATCGCAGTTTATGAAAAGGGAGTCCGGTTCAAAACCCAGTATGACAAGCCGGAAGACCCAGAGAGCATGGATTGCACCATCAACATCACCATCGAAGAACCTGAAACCGATCCTATGATCCACATGGCATTTCCCGGCGGTATCGAGGAACTGAAGGAATATGTGATGGAACTGAAGGGCTACAAGGATCACTGGACCAAAAACATGAATGTAGAGAGCGACAAGCGCTGGGAATATACCTATCATGGGAGGCTTCAGAATTACGGTGTATGGAAGGAACTGATCGATGGCAAGTCGATTGAAGCAGGATCCATGAAAATTGACCAAATTCAGACCGTGATTGATAAATTGTCCAAACAACCATTTACACGACAGGCCCAGATGATCACCTGGATGCCCGACATCGACAACGATTGCTTTGATCCGCCATGCCTGCAATCGCTTTGGTACCGGATCCTCGAAGATGAGGAAGGAATCTGGTGGTTGAACTGCAATGTCCGTTTCAGAAGCAACGATGCCTGGGGAGCCAATTTCATGAATATGTTCGGATTTATTCAGTTCAGCAAGGAAATCATCGCAGCAGGAGTTGCGGCGAAAACAGGGAAGACGGTCAGGCTGGGGCGAATGAACTGGCAGGCCGATTCATTCCACATCTATGGCAAAGACCTGAATACGGTAAAGGAACGATTGCTCGACAGGCTGGAAGATATGCCTTTCGAATACCGCACCATGGATTTCAATGATGAGTTTATAAGGGATATGTACGATCAGGCCGAGGAGCAGGTGATCCAAAAAATCAAAAATTACGACCAAAGCCATTAGGCTGGGTTTTATTCCTTATCCCATTTTTTTTACAAATCTGCTTCTTGCATCATTGTCAACTGTCAATTGTCAATTATCCCTTGCTTAGAGGATATTTATCATGTGCTGGTCCGAAAAGACTGCTTAACTTTGGTCTTGATTAAACCACGGACCAAATAGAAATGAAGAAACTTGCAGTAGTTGCCCTTGGCGGCAACGCGTTGTTGCGCGACAACGAAAAGGGCACGATTGAAGAACAGGAGCAGCACACGGCAGAAACCATTGAGAACCTGCTCTTCCTGGTAAGGGAGGGTTACGATCTGATTGTCACGCACGGAAACGGACCGCAGATTGGAAATATCCTGATGCGGAATGAGGCAGGCGAACAGGTTTATGGCATCACCCAGATGCCTATGGATGTTTGCGTTGCGGATTCGCAGGGTGGGATTGGCTATATGATCGAACGCATTTTCAGGAATATCCTCAATAAATACAAGATCGAACGCGAAGTGGTGACCATGGTTGGGATGGTGGAAGTTGACCCGGAAGATCCTGCATTTCAAAATCCCACCAAGCGGATCGGAGCGACCTACAGCCCTGAACAGGCGAAAATGCTGGAAGTGCAGAAGGGATGGACCTTCAGGGAAAGCAAAAAAACCGGGAACGGCCTGAGAAGGGTGGTTCCCTCCCCCATACCAAAGAAAATCCTGAACCTCGGGCTGATTGAAGAACTTGCCCGGAAAGGAAATATCATCATTACCTGCGGCGGGGGTGGTATACCAGTATTCTACGATGAACAGGGCAACCTTCGTACTTCAGATGCCGTCATCGACAAGGATCTTGCCTCCTCTCTCCTTGCCTCCGGTGTTGGCGCTGATGAATTTTATATCCTGACGGATGTCTCCTTCATCTACAAGGATTTCAGTCTGCCCACGCAGGAGAAACTCGAGTTTCTGGACTATCAGGATACCAAAAAATACCTCGAAATGGGTACCTTTGCCGAAGGCAGCATGGCTCCAAAAATCGTAGCCGCCATGAATTTTGTCGAAAATGGCGGAATAAAAAGTATCATTACGGAGGCCTCCAAACTGGAAGACAAGTCCTACGGCTCCAAGATAACCTTGCATTACGAACAATAAAAAAAACATACCTATGCCACACATGCTCTACCACAAGAATTTTCTGAAATTGCTGGATTTTCAGCCCATCGAAATCGAATACCTGCTTGATCTTGCGGCAGAACTGAAGTGGGCCAAGAAGTCGGGCACGGAAGAACCGGTACTGACAGGTAAAAATATTGCCTTGATATTTGAGAAAAGTTCCACCCGAACGAGGTGTGCATTTGAAGTGGCTGCCTATGACCAGGGAGCACACGTGACCTATCTTGGGCCAACAGGCTCACAAATAGGTTCAAAGGAGTCGATGAAGGATACTGCTCGTGTTCTCGGGAGGATGTACGACGGAATCCAATACCGCGGTTACGGTCAGGAACTGGTCGAAACACTGGCTCAATATGCCGGAGTGCCGGTCTGGAACGGATTGACGGACGAATTTCACCCCACCCAGATTCTAGCTGATTTTCTGACCATGCGCGAGCATTCCAACAAACCACTGTCTGAAATCAAATTCGCTTACCTGGGGGATGCCAGAAACAACATGGGCAATTCGTTGATGGTAGGAGCAGCCAAGATGGGTATGGACTTCAGGGCGGCAGCCCCTTCAAAATACCAGCCTTCGGAAGAATTGCAGGGAATTTGCCTTGACATTGCCAAAACCAGCGGCGCCAGGATTACCATGACGGAGAATCCGGAAGTAGCCGTCAGGGATTGTGATTTCCTTTACACGGATGTTTGGGTATCCATGGGCGAACCTGCTGCCGTTTGGCAGGAAAGGATTGAATTGCTGAAACCTTATCAGGTCAATGCACAAATGATGAAAATGACAGGAAATCCCGAAGTTAAATTTTTGCATTGTCTTCCTGCTTACCACAATAGGGAAACCAAAACAGGGGAAGAAATCTACCAAAAATTCGGGATTGAAGCCATGGAAGTTACGGATGAAGTGTTCGAAAGCAAGGCTTCGATCGTCTTCGACCAGGCAGAAAACAGGATGCATACCATCAAGGCCATCCTGGTGGCAACGCTAAGCCAGGTGTGAGTTAGTTGCTTGCAAAAAATTGTTGTAAGTTACAGGATACGAGTTGCGAGTTACGCGAAACTTTGATAGTAGCGTACTTTATCCTTTAGCCTTTTAACTTTTGCCTTCTTTAGTTACCAGCAAGAATTTCTTTTGTTCGACCAAACAGTCTCAGGATCGAGGTTCTCCCTTTCGAGTTCTTTAAAATAGTTGTAGGTTCCAACCTTCAGCTCGATGGTGGCATCTTCGTCGCAGACGATCATTCCGTGCGGGTGGTTCTGCAACGCAGTGATCGTCCACATATGATTAATAGCTCCTTCAACGGCCTTGTGCAGGGCACGGGCCTTGTTGTGACCCGTCACCAGGATCAGAACCTCCTGGGCATCCATGATGGTGCCGACACCTACCGTTAGTGCCTTTTGAGGAACCTGGTTCACATCGTTATTGAAGAACCGGCTGTTGACAATTTTTGTATCCGTATTTAAAGCCTTGTCACGGGTTCTCGAGGTCAGACTGGAACCGGGTTCATTAAACGCAATATGTCCGTCAGCACCAACGCCCCCGAGGAAAAGATCTATGCCGCCTACGGATTTGATTTTTGCTTCATACCTGCTGCATTCCATTCTCAGATCAGTGGCATTGCCGTCAAGGAGATTTACATTGGCAGGTTTAATATCGATGAAGTTGAAAAAATTATCCCACATGAAGGTATGGTAGCTCTGGGGATGCGTCTTCTCTATCCCCACATATTCATCCATGTTGAAGGTGATCACATTCTGAAAAGAGACTTTCCCCTCCTTGTACAACCGGATCAGTTCGACATAGGTTCCAAGGGGTGTGCTTCCCGTCGGCAAGCCTAACACAAATGGGTTTTCAGGAGTAGGGTTTGCACTGCCAATTTTATGAGCAATATAATTGGCAGACCATCTGGCTACACTATTCGGTTCGGGTAGAATGATTAGTCTCATCTTCTTGAAGATTAAATTAGCTGAAAGATGTCTCAAAATTGAGAAAATTTACAAAACGATCAACCTTTTTTTTCAAAAAAGAAGATTTTATTTTCGGTTTGCTTCAAATCTTGGCGCCTGCTTGGATCCAAAATATTACTTTTTGACTAATGCATCGTAAATTTGCAAAACAATGTAGCAATATGTTAAGAAATAGCATGCACAGATCTGTCCTGTTAAACTATTGTTATAATTTGTTGTCAAAATTGAACTTTGGCTGGAAATTGAACAGAAATGTTCCTTTTTTCATTAATTATGCCGAATAACTTGACCCGACCTTTTTGAAAGATATAATTTTTTTCGTTATGGCAACAAAATTGAATCAGGAGACCTCTATATGAATAAACAGATCTCACTGATTTTCATCCTGTTTTTTTTATTTTTTGTCCATCTATCACAGGCTCAGAAAACAGTATTTTCCGGCAAGATCATTGAGGCAAAAACCGGGACTCCAATCCCATATGTCACCATTGTTTTCAAAGGCACCTTCATCGGGACCATGTCTGACCTCAACGGGAATTTCAACCTAAGTTCAAACACTCCGACCACAACCATCGAAATCACCTGCATCGGGTACAAGAAGAAAGAGTTAACGGTTAACATAAAAAAAACCGTCAACATAACCATTTCCCTGGAAGAGGACGTGATCATGACTGGCGAAGTGGTAGTCCGGCCGGGAGAGAATCCGGCAATCCCCCTTTTTAAAAAAATCATTGAACACAAAAAAGAGAACAATCCAGCCAATTTTCCCTCCTGGCACAGCCGGCTATATTCGAAGGTAGAAGTCGATCTCAAAAATATCGACAAGAATCTGAGAACCAAAAAATTGCTGGAATCTTTCGATTTTGTTTTTGACTACCTCGACTCACTCAAGACAGAAGGAAAAGCCTTTTTGCCCGTGTTTTTTTCAGAAACATTTTCCAATTATTACCATGAAAGCGGCGAGATCAAAGACCGTGAGGAAATCGTTGCCAATAAGGCCTCCGGTATGACGACCAGCATGATTTCCAAGTTTACGGGAAAGGTTTATGAAGGCTTAAGTCCGTACGAAAATTACCTGATGATCAAGGATGTAGGATTAGTATCTCCCTTGAACAACATGGGTTTGCAGTTTTATAAGTATTATTTGCAGGATAGTACGATCAGGGACGGAAAGAAGTATTACGAGCTTTCTTTCAAGCCTAAATCCATACAGAGTCCCACTTTTAAAGGGAAATTCTGGGTTGCAGCAGATAATTATGCCGTCACAAAAATAGACATGCAACTATCCGAAAAAGCAAATATCAACTTTATCAACAGTTTCAAATATTCTGTCGAATATGAACTCGTTGGCGAAAGATGGACCCCAAAGCATGAGTTGATCGTATTGGATGTTGACATCCAGAAGAATCCAAAATCAAAAAGAATCGGCGTCATTGGCAGGAAGACAAATTTTTATCAGGACTTTGTTGTAGAAAAAGCGGCAGGAGTCAAATTAGAGGCCAATCAACAGATCAGTGTCCGGGATGATGCCTACAATCGGGATGAGAAATATTGGGAAGATACAAGACCTATAGAACTGCAGAAAAGGGAACTTGGGATATACACGATGGTTGATTCCATCAAACATGTTCCATTGTACAAAACCGCCGCCGAATACATCTACATGCTCTATTACGGCTACCGCGATCTTGGTAAAATCGAACTTGGTCAGTATTATTCATTTTACTCCAACAATGCTGTCGAAGGCAACAGGTGGAAGTTTGGAGCCAGAACCACCATGAAGTTTAATCCCAATCTCCGCCTCAATGGTTACTTTGCGTATGGGTCAAAAGATGAGTTATGGAAATACAGCGGAGGCTTCGAATACTATTTTTCGAAGAAGCCGAAGGATTATCTGTCGGTCCAATACAAGCATGACTACGAGATATTTGGTAAAAGTGAAAATGCTTTCATGATCGACAATGTCCTGAATACCATTTTGAAAAAGAGGGCTTTCAACAAGTTAAACCTCACCAACCGACTCGAAATCAATTATGAAAAAGAGTGGGTGGCGGGACTTACCAACAGAATCTCCTTCAACAGAACTCAATTTTTCACTGGCCCTTATGTGCCGTTTATTGGCCCTTCGGGAGATGTCATACCCTCCATCACCAACAGTGAAATTGGCCTCAACACACGGTACGCACCCAATGAATACTATATCCAGGATGGATTCGAAAGATCCAAATTTGAAAACTCCAGACCCATTTTCAACCTTGGATTGTACACGGGCATCAAAGGAATGTTTGGTGGAGAGTACGACTATTTCAAATTGGAGGCAAGGGTTAACCAGAAATTGAAATTGAATCCTTTTGGTTTCCTTTATTATACCATACAGGCAGGCCGTATCTGGGGAGAAGTGCCTTTCCCGCTGATGAAAATTCATGAAGGGAATGACACGTATGCCTATGATTTCTATGCTTTCAACATGATGAACATGCAGGAATTTGTTAGTGACAAATATGCATCGGTCTTTCTGGAACAACACTTTCAAGGCTATTTTCTGAACAAGATTCCGATTTTCAGAAGGTTAAAATGGAGAGAACTGGCCGGAGTACATACCTTGTGGGGAAACTATGATCCTTCTCAACACACTTCCATGCTTTTCCCAACAGGAATGAAGGGTCTTCAGAACAATCCATATACCGAACTGTCACTGGGTCTGGAGAATATCTTCAAAGTATTCAAAATTGTGGGGGTCTGGAGATCAAACAAACTCGATCAGAATGGTTCGCAGTTTGGTATCGTTGGTTCCATGCAAATCGTTT
>CAIUUO010000024.1 GCA_903902325.1 uncultured Bacteroidia bacterium | reverse complement strand
TTGATATCAACACCAGTGATCGCAGGCTCGGTAAAATGCACATCATCGAAGGGCTTGTTGACCATCAACCACATGCCGTTTTTCGGTAATGCCCTTGCAAGGCCGATTACCTGGTTTGAAACATCGGATTGGGGCGCCTGCATTTTGCTGAGTGCCGTGTTGCAGCATTTGCTTTTGGTTTTAGGTGCTGATTTTGCGCCCGCATCGGGTGAGCCTACGCTCAGCGCAGTTGTCTTTTCATTATAAGCGTAATGATAGGTCCCCTCTATCCAAACGCCCTCATAAATACTGTCCATTGTTTTTATCAACTCTTTTTTTACAGGCTCATCACCCATTTCGGCTACCAGGCATGTAAAATATGAATAAGAAGCATCCTGGATAAAAACATCCTGTTTCAATTTAGCCAGACCATCGACCCCTGTAGTAAACACTTTCTTCTTGAGCGCCGGATATATTTTTTCTATTACTTCAGGATTCCAGGCGTGCATAAAAGTGCCGACCGCTCCATCATTACCGGCTGAAACAAAGTCGATGCCGGCTTTAACCAATTTTCTATCCTCTTCATCTGACTTGTTGCCATAATATGGATTCTTTTCAGAAAAGACCGTTTTTTGTTTAATTAAGTAAAACCATGCGATATCATGTGTTTGAGGATCTATATATGTTTCCTCGAACCATTTTTTATATAAAGGCGCGACTGCTGCAAAATAACGGGTGCCGTGCATTTCATCGTAAAGCTTCATGCCATCCAGGGGGAACTGATTACAGGCCGAGAAAATAGCATTGCGTTCACATTCCACTCCAGGAACAGGATTGCTCAGAAATTGCATGGTGATTAATTCCTGAATTTTTTTATTGTCATAAACGAACTGGGTAGTATCGTCCCATTTCAAAACTACTGAACCCGGTTTGTCCCATTTCATGTCGCGATAAAGCATCTGATAGAGGTTCATCTGAAATAACAAATGCCCTGAGTACATTATATTGGCAAATCCAACAGGATCGGCAGTTGCCGGAAAGGTCCTGTCCATATCAGGTTGAAACTTGGGAATGCCGACACTTTCATCCGACCAATACTTCCAAAGAAATTTCTGGAGCAACTTCATGTTTACTCTATCAAATAACGGCTGCAGTGCCTCGGTCCAGGCAGGAAACTTGTGGTATTGTTCTGCTGCTATAAAGTAAGCGGCATAATTATCTATAAAACGGTTTGCCGCCAAACCCGAATCATTAGGCTCATCGAAATTTTTAAATTCATCCAGGGGTTGACCAAAAATTTTAAAATCCCAGAGGAGTTGCCCCCACTCCTTGTCATCGGCGCCCGGGTATGCGTTCGGGTCAATTGCTGTGTTAGCGGCAGAGGCCGCCTGGACGCTTAACAGTAAAACGATCAGCAGCCACAAGACAACCAGATTTCCCTTTTTCATAAAACCTCCTGAGATCAAATGAGTCCTGTTGTTTCGAAGAATGTTTTTATCCGGTCGAAGGCCGTTTCCGGACTCATGTACCGCTTGTCCCATATGTCAATACCGAGCACCATGCACGGGATGCCTTTTTCGCGGCACATATCTCTGACGACCTTCAGCCGTGAGTTCGTGTCGCGGTGTCCGATATGGGCCGGCATGATCACGGCATCGCACTTGAAATCATTGACTATCTGCAGGATGTCATTGCAAAACAGATCGGTTGTATGCAACGCCTGCCTGTTCATCGGGTCTTCCAGCAAAAATCGCTTGCCGAAAGAGGTGAACATGGCCTCTTCGCTCGACAGATCAATGGGCGTCAGGGTCCCGTATGACATATAATCCATGATCGCAATCGCGCCCAACTCCTGCTGCAGGCGCCCCCACAACAGGCCCGGGGGCCAACTTCCAGCCAGGTCCTGCCAGAGGAATCTGACCTTCTCATGTACCCCTTCAATCCCTAAACCTGCTTTCACACGCTCTTCTGTGGCGCTGACAAGC
>CAIUUO010000023.1 GCA_903902325.1 uncultured Bacteroidia bacterium | reverse complement strand
TAACGATTTTTATGTTTGATTAAATGCTCTTAATAAAGATGCAATGTATCTTTGAACTGTTGCTGAAGAGCAGTTTTTCATAGGATTAAGGTTAGTTAGGTTAAGCAAAAAGGGTGTCTCCCGACACCCTTTTTTTATTCAAATATTCCCTCTTCCCTTACCAGCATCAGAATCGCTGAGTGAGGCAGAATCAGGTATTTTTCCTTTTTGAACTCAATTTCTACGCCTGTTTTATTCAAATAGACAGCCAGATCACCTTCCTGTGCCTGAAGTGATACATATTTTACCTCTTCCTTTACCTCTTTCCAGGGTTCGTTGTCATCTGTCAGGGAAGGAATAGCAAAGCCCGGACCGGTTTTTATCACGTATCCCGATTGTACATTCTCCTTCTCAACTGCCGATGGTGGCAAATAGAGCCCTGAGGTAGTCTGATGGTTAGGATTTTTGGGTTTGATCAGTACCTTGTCTCCAACCAGAATGATTTTGCTGAGATCTTTTTCAGATAGATTTAATGCCATGCAACTTTCATTATTGACTACTACAAATATCCCATTTTATTACTAAATAAACGATTTTAAGGAGAATAATCTGTATGACAAAATGTCGATAAGGCAAATTATTATCTTTACATGGTCGCAAATTGACCAAACTTTATTTTATTCAAAAGATGGAATCAATCAGGGAAATCTACAAAATAGGATATGGACCCTCATCAAGTCATACCATGGGACCCAAAAAGGCTGCAGAGACCTTCCTGCAAAAAAACCGTGATGCGGTTTCTTTCAGGGTAACACTTTACGGTAGTCTGGCAGCCACCGGAAAGGGTCACCTTACCGACCAGGCAATTATGAATACCTTGAAACCTCATCACGTGGAATTCGAGTGGTTACCTGCTGTTTTTCTTCCACGCCATCCCAATGCCATGAAATTTGAATCTATGGATGCTTCGGGTCGGGTTACTGATAAATGGATTGCCTATTCTGTTGGGGGAGGTTCCATTATTGACGATCTGACTGTCTCCGAAACAAAATTGATATACCCGGCACAAAATCTGGAAACAATTCTAAGCTGGTGCTATGATAACGGGAAAAACATATGGGAATATGTGGATGAATTCGAGGATTCTGACATCTGGGATTATCTTGAGGAGGTGTGGAAGACCATGCAGAATGCCATAAAGCGGGGACTCGATACGGAAGGTCCCCTGCCGGGAATCCTCAATTATCCAAGAAAAGCGTCTGCTTACTACGAAAAGGCAAGTTACTATGAACCTGATTTAAAAAAAAGGGGAATGCTCTACGCTTTTGCCCTGGCCGTTTCGGAGGAAAATGCTGCCGGCGGACTGATTGTTACGGCACCAACCTGCGGGGCCTGCGGTGTCATACCTTCCGTGATGAAATACGGAAGCAAATTCTATAAAATATCTGACAAAAAGATTCTAAAGGCGCTGGCGACAGCCGGTCTGATAGGCAATATTGTGAAGACAAATGCTTCTATTTCCGGAGCTGATGTAGGTTGTCAGGGTGAAGTCGGGACGGCCTGTGCCATGGCCTCTGCAGCCGCTACCCAAATGAGCGGAGGAAGTATTTACCAGGTCGAATATGCCGCAGAAATGGGACTTGAACATCATCTTGGACTAACTTGTGATCCCGTTGCGGGCCTGGTACAGGTGCCATGCATCGAAAGAAATGCTTTTGCCGCTGCAAGGGCCATCAACCATAACAATTATGCCATGCTATCCGATGGACGTCACATGATCAGCTTCGACAAAATCGTGCAGACCATGGCACAGACTGGGCACGATTTGCCTTCCATTTACAAGGAGACATCGGAAGGTGGTCTGGCCCATTTTCACCTGTTAAAATGAGCAATTTTTGAAACTACGAAGATATTTAACCACGAAGGACACCAAGGTAAAAACACAAAGGACACAAATTGAAAATTATCATTTGTGTCCTTTGTGCGAACTTCGCGTCCTTCGTGGTTAAATCCTTATTTTATCAACTCTATGCTGCGTTTGACGAAATTGGAGAGAGCTTCGCCTTTCAGCATATTGTTGGCCAAAAGCGCCAGGTCTACCAATTCGCCGGCAAGCTGATTGTTGCTGCCAAACTGCTCGAGTTTTTCCCTTTTCCCGGCCTCTGCCTTTGTGATTTTCTCGCGTGTTTCTGCCAGCAAATCCTTCTCCTCCTGCGGAACTTCCTCCTCTTTCTTGCCTTCTTTCAGTTTTTCCAGCGATTTCTTTTGCTCTGATAAGGTTGAAATTTCGGATTGAATTCCGGCAAGTTCATTGCCAAGAGCAGAATTTTTCTGGTC
Source organism: uncultured Bacteroidia bacterium (assembly GCA_903902325.1). Lineage (GTDB taxonomy): Bacteria > Bacteroidota > Bacteroidia > Bacteroidales > Prolixibacteraceae > CAINVV01. The sequence continues at coordinate 37,297 of CAIUUO010000023.1, read as the reverse complement.
CAGGACTTTTTTGACCAGCGGATGGGATAAGTTCACAACCAGGTTGTAGCTATCGGGCATCTCACCGTAGAAACTCATTCCGGACTGCATTTTGGACATATCCTTCATGCGACGCATAAACTCATTCTGGGTGATGATCATGGGCAATCCATTTTCTCCCAGATTCTGGAAGTCAATGATAAATTGTCCCTGGTCTTTTGGAATGACGGACTGGAATATCGGACTCAGTTCATTTTTCTCTTCAGAAGTAAGATGAGCCTGATCGAGGTCTTCCTTGGCAACCAGTTTTTCGATCACATCCGAATCCACCCTTACGAAATGAGATTCTGGATATTTCTGTTCGAAATGGTTCAGCAGGGGAGTGGCAAGCACATCATCCATGAGCAGGACATCGTAACCCTTGTTCTTTGCTGCCTCAATGAAACTAAACTGCGATTCAAGGTTGGTAGCATATAAATAGACCAGTTTGTTGTTTTTATCCGTCTGGGAGGGTTCAATCAGGGCCTTGTATTCATCCCAGGTAAACAGTTTCTTGTCCGTGTTGGTGAAGAAGAAGAATTTAATTGCTTTTTCGTAGAATTTGTCATCCGTCAGCATTCCGTATTCGATAAACAATTTCAGATCGTTCCATTTTTCTTCCAGTTCGCTGCGGTTGTCCCTAAAGATTTCCTGCAGCCTGTCGGCAACCTTTTTGGTGATGTGGGCGCTGATTTTCCTGACGTTTGAATCGTTCTGCAAATAGGAGCGTGAAACATTCAGCGGAATATCGGGTGAATCCAGAACGCCGTGCAGCAAAGTCAGAAACTCAGGAACAATGCCTTCGACAGAGTCCGTCACAAAAACCTGGTTGCTGTAAAGCTGGATCTTGTTCTTCTGGACTTCGAAGTTGTTCTTGAGTTTCGGGAAATAGAGAATCCCTGTAAGGTTAAAAGGATAATCGACGTTCAGGTGGATGTTGAACAACGGATCGTCGGCCATGGGGTACAACTGATGGTAGAAATTGTTGTAGTCTTCTTCCTTCAGGTCGACAGGTTTCTTCGTCCATGCAGGAGCAACATCGTTGATCTGGTTGTCCTCTTCAGTATCTTCATATTTGCCATCCTTCCACTCTTTCTTCTTGCCGAAGACAACGGGTACCGGAAGAAATTTGCAATATTTGTTCAGGAGTTCAGAAATCCGGCTTTCTTCCAGGAATTCGAGCGAGTCGGCATTCAAATGCATGATGATGTCAGTACCGACTGAATCCTTTACGGTATCTTCCATGGTGAATTCAGGTGAACCATCACAAACCCAACGGACGGCCTTTCCGGTTTTCTTGTATGACTTCGAAATTATCTCTACTTCTTCCGAAACCATGAAGGAAGAGTAGAAACCAAGACCGAAATGCCCGATAATGGCATTTGCATCATTTTTATACTTTTTGAGGAACTCATCGGCACCTGAAAATGCGATCTGGTTGATGTACTTTTCGACCTCATCCGAAGTCATTCCGATGCCATTGTCCGACACTTTAAGCGTTTTTTGCTCCTTGTCTACCGTGATGCGGACCTTCAAATCGGTTATTTCACCGCTATATTTGCCTGCAGAGGCCAAAGTTTTTAGTTTCTGCGTGGCATCAACGGCGTTGGAAACGATCTCACGAAGAAAGATATCGTGATCAGAATAGAGAAATTTCTTGATAATTGGGAAGAGGTTTTCACTTGTAACCCCGATTTTTCCTTTCATATTCAATACTATTTTAAGTTAAATTATTCTTTTTATACCGGAGGAAGATCAAAGGTTGTGCCAATAGATTCAGTCTGACTATATGGCAGATTAATGCCACAGGAATGTCTCCTTTTTCCAGCAGATACTGAAAATTTGACAATTGCTGACTTTGATGAAGGCGAAGAAGGAAGAGGGAAGAGAGAGGAGTGAAACAGAGGGGTAGATATAAGACATGAGATATGAGATATAAGATCCAAAAACATTAAAAGGTTGAAATAAAAGCCCTTACTTTAGCCTTTAGCCTTTAGCCTTTATCCTTTCCATCTGCATTTGTTCCGTTACGGCACAACAAATCCACCCCTGAGAGGGTCAGAATTGCAGTGATTTTAGTTGTGTTGTGTGGGGGGAAATGGCACGGGAGGAGCGACTCGAACGCCCGACACCTGGTTTTGGAGACCAGTGCTCTACCGACTGAGCTACACCCGTATTTGCGGAGAGAGAGGGATTCGAACCCCCGGTACCTCACGGTACAACGGTTTTCAAGACCGCCGCAATCGACCACTCTGCCATCTCTCCTTTAATGCGTCTGCAAAAGTAAACCTTTTTTCCATTCGGCAAAAATATCTCCCAAAAAAAATAATGATGCAGTTTAGGATAAAAAGTGCATGAAAATTTTGATATTTAGAAAATTGTGTAGAAATTAGCTCAAGTAAATCATTTGAATCATTTTTATTTTAAAACTGGCCAAATGAGGGTTCCTTCGGAAAAAATTGTATCCACAGCATTTTTGAAAAAATTGGTGGTTTAAATCGAACAAATGCAAGTTTTTCCGAAAAAATCTAAATTATTAACCATTTATTATCCTTATTTATTATGAACAAAGCGCAATTAATTGACGCCGTCGCTGCAGAAGCCGGAGTGACTAAAGCTGATGCTAAAAAAGCAATCGAAGCTTTTGTTAAAACAACAACTGAAGCCTTAAAACAAGGCGATCGTCTGGCACTTGTCGGATTTGGTTCTTTCTCAGTTTCTGACCGTCCTGCACGCACAGGCCGTAACCCTCAAACTGGTGCAACCATTAAAATCGCTGGGAAGAAAGTCGTTAAATTCAAAGCCGGTAACGAACTCACAGATGCAGTTCAGTAACGATGACCACCAAAACTAAAAAAGGGAGCATTTGCTCCCTTTTTTGTTTTTAGAAATTCTGCATGGAATGCAGTTTCTTATAAATTCTGTTGACCGCCAATAACTCTTCATGCGTGCCACGCTCTACAATTTTCCCTTCATGGAAAACGCAGATCAGGTCGGCCTTTTTTATGGTTGATAACCTGTGTGCGATGACAATGGAGGTTCGGTTAACCATCAGGTTCTCCAGCGCTTCCTGTACCAGTTTTTCGGATTCGGTATCCAGGGCTGATGTTGCCTCATCCAGGATCAGGATCGGCGGGTTTTTAAGTACCGCCCTTGCAATGGAGATGCGCTGACGCTGACCGCCCGATAATTTTCCGCCCCTATCGCCGATATTGGTCTGATAGCCGTCCGGCGAGGTGATGATGAAATCATGAGCATTGGCCACTTTGGCGGCGGCTATCACTTCTTCCTCCGTAGCGGTTTCGACGCCAAATGATATGTTGTTGTAAAAAGTATCATTGAACAGGATCGGATCCTGGTTCACATTGCCCATTAAACCCCTTAAATCGGCTATTTTATAGTCACGGATATCGATACCATCCACAAGTATACTGCCTGACTGAATGTCCCAGAAACGGGGCAGGAGGTCCACAAAAGTCGATTTTCCGGATCCTGATTGGCCGACCAGTGCGATCGTCTTACCTTTCTCGATAGTTAAGGAGACATTTTTTAAGACTTCGTCCTCGATGTACCTGAAACCTACATTCCGGTATTCGATGTTATGTTTAAACTCTTTAACCGAAATGGCATCAGGTTTATTCACAATGTTGTTTTCTGCCAGCAGGATCATATCGATCCGTTGCATGGAAGCTAAACCTTTCTGAACTGAATAAATTGAAGTAGAAAATGATTTGGCAGGATTGATGATGCTGTAGAAAAATACCAGATAGGTAATGAATGATTCAGCCGATAAGGAACTTGTATGGCTCAGTACCAAGCGCCCACCATACCATAGAACTACTACGATGACTATCGTGCCAAGGAATTCACTCATGGGATGAGCCAAATAGCGCCGCCACATCAGTTTGTTCATGATTTGAAGATATTCATGGTTTTGTCGGGCAAACACGTTTTTCATTTTCTTCTCAGCATTGAATGCCTTGATAATTCTCAACCCGGACAAAGATTCCTCAATGGTCGACAAGAGTTCTCCCATTTTGTTCTGCCCTCTCATGGATGGCTTTTTAAGACTCTTTCCAACTTTCCCGATCAGGTATCCGACAACAGGAAGCATGAGAAAGACAAAGAGCGTCAGAGACCACGACATGTATATCATTACAATCAGCGAAATCAAAATGATCATAGGATCCTTGAACATCATCTCAATGGAATTGAAAATGGAATTGTCAACTTCCTGAACATCTCCGGTAGTACGCGCAATGATATCGCCTTTACGCTCCTCTGAAAAGAATCCGAGGGGCAAAGACAATATTTTATTATAGATCTGATTACGGATATCGCAAACAATACCATTTCGCATCGGAACGATCATAAAAGAAGCCAAATAGGTGAAGCCGACTTTCAGGATTACCATCACAATAATGAAAATTCCAAGATAGATCAGTGCCCGTTCCTTTCCACTTACCTTTATCATTTCACTGATTTGATAGAGTAAGTTGTCCTTTAGACTGTCAAGCGAAAAAGTGAATTCAGCCGGCTTTACAACCATCTTCTGCGTCTGTGTGTCAAATAAGACACCTAAAACCGGGACCAGGGCAGCAAATTGGAAGGCACCGAAAACGGCGCCTAAAAAGTTAAAGAGAATATTGAGGAAAACGTAACCTTTGTAGGGAGGAACGAACCTCATCATTAATTGGTATAGTCCTTTCACTTTTTATTTTTTAGATGTTCAGGATACAACGCCTGTATAATTTTGCGGGGTAATTCTTTTCAACTCCTCCTTGATTTTGTTGGAGACATCCAATTGATCGATAAACTCCAGAAAGACAGTTTGATCTATTTTTCGATTGACCCTTGTCAGTTCCTTCAATGCTTCGTAGGGATTTGGATAGGCCTCCCGGCGTAAAATCGTCTGGATGGCTTCGGCTACGACACTCCAGTTATCTTCCAGGTCGCGATTGATCATCTCCTGGTTGAGCAGCAATTTTCCCAGACCCTTCATGGTAGATTTGACAGAAAGCAGAGTGTGCGCAAATGGTACCCCAACGTTTCGCAAAACCGTCGAGTCGGTCAGGTCGCGCTGAAGCCTCGAAATGGGTAGTTTCGCCGATAAATGTTCGAAAATTGCATTCGCGACTCCCAGATTGCCTTCCGAATTTTCAAAGTCTATTGGATTGACCTTGTGCGGCATGGCGGAAGAACCGATCTCTCCCTTTTTGATCTGTTGCTTGAAATAGCCCATCGAGATGTAGCTCCAGAAGTCGCGGTCGAGGTCAATCAGGATCGTGTTAATCCGTTTCATGCAATCAAAAATGGCGGCATAGTTGTCGTAATGGGCGATCTGGGTGGTGGTTTGCGACCGTTCGAGCTTCAATGAATTTTTCACAAAACGATTGGCGAATTCTACCCAGTCGACCGTGGGATAGGCCACATGATGGGCATTCAGGTTACCGGTTGCCCCGCCAAACTTGGCATAGCAGGGAATATTTTTTAGCTGCTGAAGCTGTATTTCCAGTCTTTCTGTAAAAACCCTGATCTCTTTGCCCAAAAGAGTGGGAGATGCCGGTTGTCCATGGGTTTTTGCCAGCATCGGTATATCCTTCCATTCAGCCGAAAGGGCATTCAGTTTTGCGACCAGGGATTCCATCGCAGGGTAATAAACCTGCAAAAGGGCATCCTGAATGGAGCAGGGAACGGCTGTATTGTTGATGTCCTGGGAGGTCAGTCCGAAGTGAATGAATTCCTTAAATGGAGAGAGTTCGAGCAACTCGAATTTCTCCTTCATGAAATATTCGACAGCCTTCACATCATGGTTGGTGGTCTTTTCAATCTCCTTGATCCGATTGGCATCTTCCACTGAAAATAATAGGTACAAATTCCTTAATTCAGCTTTTTTGGCTTCAGAAAGTGTCTCTAACTGAGGGAGAGGAATCTCCGTCAGGGCTATAAAATATTCAACTTCAACAAAAAGGCGGTATTTGATCAGGGCAAATTCAGAAAAATAATCACCCAGTTCAGCCACTTTATCGCGGTACCGACCATCGATCGGCGAAATGGCTGTCAGCGTCTGCAATTCCATCAGAAAACTTTTTACGATTAACATGCAAAAGTAACAAATTCCGTAATGGTATTGAACTCCTTTTTTAAGTAGTGTAAAGTGATATGAACGGCCAAACTTTCCTAAATTTGCGGTACAAAGCAAAACAATGGACAAAATAAAGATATCTGCCATCACCTACCTGAATACCAAGCCTTTCATGTATGGAATTATGCATTCCAAATTCCGGGATATGATTGAACTCTCGTTGGATATACCCTCCGTATGTGCCGATAAACTGAAAGCCGGGACTGTTGACATCGGAATTATTCCGGTGGCTGAAATTTCAGGAATCAAAGGTGCCAACATGGTAACTGACTTCTGTATTTCATGCTCCGGCAAGGTGAGAACCGTCGTGCTGGTAAGTCATGTCCCTGTAAATGAGATACAAACCATCGTACTGGATTACCAGTCGCGGACCTCTGTTCAGCTGGTAAGAATCCTGGCAAGGGATTACTGGAAAATTGCGCCCGAGTGGAAAAATGGTGGAGTAAATTATATCCGCGATGACATTCAGGGCACAACTGCCGGTGTCATCATTGGCGACAGGGTTTTTGAGGCTGAGTCGAAGTATCCGTATGTATATGATTTGGGAGAAGCCTGGAAAGCCCATACCGGACTCGATTTTGTTTTTGCCTGCTGGGTCGCCAACAAGCCAATTGATCCGGCATTTGTCGAAAAATTTGCTATAGCGCTTGAAGATGGCATTGTTCATATTCCAGATGTCATAGAAGAATACCTTGTTAAGTACCCGGATTATCCCTTTGAAGAATATTTCAGAGAAAATATCTTTTACCACATGGACGATTCCAAGCGGAAGGGGATGGAGTTGTTTCTGGACCTGATCAAGGAAATTGAATGATGTGACTATTCGATAATTCGACGATTCGACAATGAATGGTAAATCAACTAAGTGAAAATTAATGATCATATACTATTGATATTTAACGAAATTAATTTTTTATTTACCTGATTGTCAAATTTTCACATCATGGCATTGTCAAATCAACACATTTCCATATTGTCGAATTGCCGAATTAGCAAATTGTCGAATTGAACATCCTGCAACTTTTCATTTTTCATTTTTCATTTTTCACTATCTTCGTTCATGCTTAAAACGTTGCTTTACATAGGGACAGGAAGTTTTATCGGAGGTATCGCCAGGTACCTTACGGCACGAGCCGTGCAAAACAGTATTGTCTCTTCATTCCCCTATGGCACAATGGTTGTCAATCTGCTGGGCTGCTTGCTGATTGGACTGATCTTCGGTATTTCGGAGAGGACGAACCTGATCAGTGATGAATGGAGGATCTTTCTGACTGTCGGTTTCTGTGGCGGATTTACAACTTTCTCCACTTTTGCCAATGAGAATATGGTGCTTCTGAGGGATGGAAATTTTTTCTACTTCACACTTTACACAGGTTTGAGTGTTTTTCTGGGTTTGGCAGCCGTTTTTGCCGGGAATGCCATTACAAAAGTATTTTAGACTTTGGGAAGACCTTGTTGGAGATGATTTTCCCTAAAAGCGCTTCCACCGCTGACATTAAACAATTGGCCACGAAGGACACAAAGGTTCAAACAAAGGATCACACAAAGTAAACCTTCCATTCCATTTTTTCGTAAAACATCATAAAGTTAACAGGCATTATGATGAAGAAAACAATCTTTCAAGTACTCTTTCTTTTACTGACAATTGTCCTCGTTGCGTCCATTTTTGGTTACGCGAACCGAACTGTAACACATAACCCGCAACCCGTAGCGGATGTCCCGAAACAGGATAACGAGATCTCCATCCCAAACATTTCAGATCCTTCACTCAATTCAAACCCTTTAAACATGAGTTCTTCCAACGATAAAAAACCGACGAATCCTTATTATTCCCGGACCGATCAAACCAAACTGAATGTTTCCGATGCCGAATGGAAAAAGGTATTGCCTTCAGATTTGTATGAAGTAGCCAGAAACAAGGCCACTGAGCGTTCATTTACCGGTAAATACTGGGATTATACAGGTAAGGGAACTTATTTCTGTGCTGCCTGCGGATACAGGCTGTTCAGATCTGACGCCAAATTTGCAAGTGAATGCGGTTGGCCCAGCTTTTTTGAACAAATTAATCCGGAAAGCGTGGTCTTTCATGAGGATCATAGTTTTGGAATGAATCGTACAGAAGCGCTTTGCGGGCGGTGCGGCTCTCATCTCGGTCACCTTTTTGATGACGGACCCAAACCTACAGGCAAGCGTTATTGCATGAATTCAATTTCCCTCGAATTTGAGCCTGATGGTACTGCAGTCGTTGATAAGAAATCCGAAGGTCCAGAAACGATCACCCTGGGAGGTGGCTGTTTTTGGTGCATCGAAGCTATCTATAAAAGCCTGAAGGGCGTGCAAAAAGTAACATCAGGATATGCTGGTGGCACTGTGAAAAATCCAACCTACCGGGAAGTCTGTACCGGAGAGACTGGTCATGCCGAAGTGGTACAAATAGTTTTTGATCCGAAAAAGACGAGTGTGGAGGAAATCCTGAAAGTTTTCTTTACGGTTCATGATCCCACCACCTTGAACCGACAGGGCGCCGATGTCGGCACCCAGTACCGTTCTGTAATTTTCTATCACAATCCGGGGCAGAAAGAGGTAGCTGAAGCTGTTATTGCTGCGCTCAGCAAAGCCCGTGTCTACGACAGTCCCATAGTAACGCATGTTGAGCCATTTGCAAAATTCTATGCGGCGGAAGATTACCATCAGGAATACTACAGGTTGCACAAAAATGAACCTTATTGCCGCATGGTAATTCAACCCAAGATGGAGAAATTCGAGAAGGTATTCAAGGACAAGATTGTTGATTAGTTGATTAATTGATGTGGTGATTCGATGATGAATCGAGCCGGATGTCTCTGAATTCATCTTTTATTTTCACCACAATAGTCACATAGGACACAATAGTTTCTACTGTGTCCTATGTGACTATTGTGGTTATTTTTTCTTTGTACAACATTTAATCTGAGGATTGTCTGAAAGCTATACAGATCAGGAACCGAATCTGATGTTGATTCTATTCATGTTGGTTGCAGGCAGAAATAGAATAAATATTTCATATTTTTTGAAAGAAGATTGGGAATGTGTAATTTTAAGTCAGAAACATCTACTTATTTCATAATGAACACTGAAATAAATAATTAGTCCACGTTTAACCTATAAAACCTTCACAATGGATGCACAAAATGTAGATATGTTTTTGTTTGCCAACTCTAAATATCTGGAAGATTATCAGATGCCAGTGATCAGGGAACGCATGCTGGCTATGGATGAGGGACACTGGAGGATGCTTCAGTACATGCAGTTCAATGATCCGGTCATTATTCTCATCATTTCGTTGATTACCGGACCTTTGGCCATCGACCGTTTCATCATAGGAGATGTTGGCCTGGGTGTAGCCAAATTGCTGACATGCGGCGGTTTAGGAATCTGGGTTCTGGTCGACTGGATCATGATCATGGGAATCACCCGCCGTAAAAACACCGAAAAACTGATGATGTCACTTTATTGATGTCACTTAGCCGTAATCATTTCTACACCTATTTGTCCGCTGCCTGTTTGGTGGGGTATGGTTGGCTTTTGCTGATCGGCAGGCTGAAACCCGAAGAAATTGGGACTTCGTATGATGTTTGTCTGATCCATCATTTTGCACACATTCCCTGTCCGGCATGTGGTTCTACCCGTTCAGTACTTGCACTGATGCACGGTGATATTGCAGGTGGTATCTACTGGAATCCTCTGGGTTTCATTATGTTTGCCTTACTCATTGCCCTGCCATTCTGGATTGGATACGACCTTGCCTTAAAAAAAGAGACCCTTTTCAAGTTTTACCATCTTTTCGAAGATACCTTGCGTCGCAAATGGGTGGCAATACCGGCCATTGCTTTGATTCTGGCCAATTGGGTGTGGAATATATGGAAAAATGTCTGAACTGTGATTTATTTGATTCAGATGATTCCGGTGATTTTAAATCACATTAATCACAAAAATCATATAAATCACAGTTCAGACGTTTTTGTAGTGGTCAGACATTGACAAAGAAATCCGCTTTGGAGCGCCTTACTTTGGCTAGATGCTGATATCCATCTTCTGCTGAACGGTAACCTACGGCAAGAAGCACAACTGAATGGAGATTCTGTTTCTTTAATCCAAGGATTTCATCGTATTTGTCTGAGTCGAATCCTTCCATCGGACAGGCATCGATATTCAATTCCGCTGCTGTTACCAGGCCAAAACCCAAACCAATGTACACCTGATGGGTCAACCAGTTCAGCACAACTTCTTTTGGTCGCTGGAAAGTGCCTTTCATCATATCGGAATATCCGGTAAGATCCTTGGCTTCCATGTTGCGGGTTTTGGCAATGTTTGCAACAAAACCGTCGACTGTGGATTCACTTGCATCCGTCTCTACGGCAAATACCAGAAGTTGGGAAGCATCAGTAATCTGCGATTGATTCCAGGATACCTCGCGCAATCGCTTGCGTATCTCATCATTTTCAACAACAACTACCTTGTAAGCCTGTAAACCATAAGAAGAAGCAGATAAGCGAATCGCTTCAAGCAGGGTTGAGAGATTTTCGGTAGATATCTTTTTTGTCGTGTCAAAATTCTTTGTCGCGTAACGTTTATTCAATTGTTCAATAAGTGCCATATTCAATTTTGTTTGTTATTTGTGAAATACTTTCATTGAATACTGCACTTAGTGATTAAAGTTTCAGATGTTGGTTGGATTTAACAATTTGCTAATGTGCTAATATGCTAATTTGCCAATTTGTAAAGGAGTTTAAAATTGGATTCTTTGTTTTATCGATCTTTTTGACATTAGCAAATTAGCACATTAGCATATTATCACATTAGTAAATCAGCACATTTCCAAATTATTCTATTGGTCGTGCGATCATTACACCGGTCGTCTTCTTGCTTTTTGCCAGATATTGGGCAAAAGGTTCGGCGCTGACAGTCACTTTCATGATGGAGGATGATGCGTGAAGAAGGTAGACCCGACCCTCCTTTTTGAGCAGAATTCCCACGTGAGACACATCAATACCGGGGATTGTGGTCGTCAGGGTGACGATATCACCATCCTTTACCTGGTTTTCGATGCTTTCGAACTGTGCGGAAGGAATGTAGAAGAATTTTTGAGCAGAAACTTTTTCCTCGATGGCCTTGATTTTTGCCGTGGTAGCTGGATCGTTCATTAACTGCGGATACTCCTGCGGATGGGTACTCATGTAATTCAGGGTGACAGGAAGCACTTTGCCTCCCATTTGGGCAGCCATCGACATGACATTGTGCCTCGCCTCGTTGTCAAGAATCCATTCGCTGAAATAGTGCAAACGGCTGGCGTATCCATCCATCTTTCCATCCCTGTAACGAATATGTTCCAATTCTGAACAAAACTGCTTTGAATCAGGATGTCCGCTTTTTACTGTCCGCGCCAGCGCCAGACAATTTTCTGCAAAAGTGGTGCAATCAAGCTGGTGCAGGTTGACCACAAGTTTTTCCTCTTTCGTTTTGTCCAGTGTTTTGCCAACGTAAGGGGTATTCAGAAAGTCCAGGCCAATTTTTAAAACCAGATCTCCGATAGGAAGTGAACTGTCTTTCGAAAATTTGTCGAGTTTATTTTTGATGATAGCCTGATCCATTTTAGAGATGTCAGGATCAGCTGCAAATGATTGTGCCGCCAAGGTAAAAACTGCAACAAGAAGGAGAAATATTAGTTTTTTCATTATTTTAAGATTTTAGATATTAGCCCCGGTCCCTGAGCCTGTCGAAGGGTTGGATTTTGGATTGTCCGTCATTTCCACATTATCGAATTGTCGAATTGTCGAATTGTCGAATCGTCGAATTGTCGAATTGTCGAATTGTCGAATTGTCGAATTGTCGAATTGTCGAATTGTCGAATCGTCGAATTGTCGAATTGTCGAATTACTTATGCCTCTTCTTTAGTTCAGTGGCCAGATCGGAGAGGGAGTATCCCTTGTGCGACAGAAGTACAATCAAATGGTAAAGCAAATCGGACGCTTCATAGAGCAGGCGTTCGTCGTTGTTGGCCATGGCTTCGATGACTGTTTCAACGGCTTCTTCGCCAACCTTCTGGGCAATCTTTGCGGTACCGGATTCAAAAAGGGAAGTGGTGTAGGAACCCTTGGGCATCTCGGCTTTCCGCTTGTCGATAAAATTCTGCAAGGTTTTCAGGAAATAGAAATCATCTGCCGGATTGGTTTCTTCCCAGCAGGTATCAGCCCCTGTATGACATACGGGTCCTACCGGGATCGCTTTTATCAGCAAAGTGTCCTGATCGCAATCAGCTGATATGGAGACGACATTCAGAAAATTTCCCGATTCTTCACCTTTGGTCCAAAGGCGTTTCCGGGTACGGCTGAAAAAGGTAACCTGTCCTGTCTGAACCGTTTTATCGTAGGCTTCCCGGTTCATGAAACCCAGCATCAACACCTTGTTGGAGTACTGGTCCTGGATGATGGCCGGGATCAGTCCCGAACCCTCCTTGTTAAAATTGATTTCCATTAATTTGATAATGTGCTAATTTGATAATGTGCTAATTTGCTAATATGCTAATGTGCTAATGTGTTAATGTGCTAATGTGCTAATGTGCTAATTATAGGGACTCTCATATCTCATGTCTCATATCTCATATCTCATCCTGAAGCTCATCTCACGCAGATTCCTTCACCGCGAAGATACTGCTTTAAATCCGGAATGGCGATCTCGCCAAAGTGGAAAATACTGGCTGCCAGTCCGGCATCTGCCTTTCCATGTTTGAAAAGGTCGGCGAAATGCTCCATGGTACCTGCTCCGCCGGAAGCGATCAATGGGATGGTGAGCAACCCCGAAAGATGTGCCAGCGCTTCATTGGCAAATCCCTGTTTGGTGCCGTCGTGGTTCATGGAAGTGAATAGAATCTCGCCTGCACCCCTGTTTTCTGCTTCCTTTGCCCATGAAAAGAGTTCCTTCCCGGTAGGGATCCGACCCCCGTGCATGGTTGCCTCCCAGTGCTTGTTCTCTTCCCTGGCATCTATGGCTACCACCACAAACTGGCTGCCGAAATGGAGGGCAAGATCATCGATCAATTTAGGATTTTTAATGGCAGATGAGTTGATGGAAATTTTGTCGGCTCCGGCAGCAAGCAAAGCATCGGCATCCCTGATCTCGCTGATACCGCCACCTACCGTGAAAGGGATATTCAGGTTCGCAGCAATCCGTTTAACGAGCTCCACGAAGGTCTTGCGTCCTTCGTGCGTAGCCGTGATATCGAGAAAGACGAGTTCGTCAGCGCCTTGTTCGGAGTAAAGTTTCCCCAGTTCGACAGGATCACCCACTTCAATGATGTTGATGAAATTGATCCCTTTGACGGTTTGGCCGTTCCGGATGTCCAGGCAGGGAATAATGCGTTTGCTCAGCATGTTTTTTAGATCGCTAATATTTGACTGTGTTGATCCTGCGTATTTCCTTAAGTGATATTTTTCCTTCGTAGATGGCCTTACCGACAATGACAGCCGGAACGCCGATTTTTTCAAGATCCAGGATATCCTGTATTGAACCTACTCCCCCACTGGCAATCAGGCGGATTTCCGGATTCTGCTCCAGAATTTCCTTGTAAAGCTGGAAAGCGGGGCCATTTAACATTCCGTCGCGACTGATGTCGGTACTGATCACATTTTCAATCTCATTTTTTACCCATTGTGCGATGAACCCGAAAACATCGAGACCACTGTCTTCCGTCCAACCGGCTACGGCAATTTTCCTGTCTGAGACGTCAGCACCCAGGATGATTCGCTCCGGACCGAAATCTTCAATCCAGCTGAGCATGGTTTCAGGCGATTTTACGGCAATGCTTCCTCCGGTGATCATGGCTGCACCCGATTCGAAAGCGATTTCCAGGTCTTTGTCGCTTTTGAGTCCGCCTCCAAAATCGATGATCAGCTTGGTGTTGTTGGCTATCCGTTCCAGCACTTTGTAATTGACAATGTGGTGGGCTTTTGCGCCATCAAGGTCAACGAGATGCAACCGTTGTATGCCATGCTCTTCGAACATCTTGGCCACTTCGAGCGGATCCTCGTTGTAAATGGTTTTGCGGTCATAGTCGCCCTGGCTTAACCGGACGCATTTCCCGTCGATGATATCTATGGCTGGAATGATTTCGATGCTCATATTCAGATTGTAAGACGGAGGAAGTTCTCCAGGATTTTTGCACCGACAGCGCCACTTTTTTCAGGATGGAATTGTACGGCGAAGAAGTTATTCTTTTGAAGGGCGGCACTGAAGGGTTCAGGATAACTGCAAATGGCTGCAGTATCCGACCCTGTAGTCGCATAATAGGAATGTACAAAATAACAGTACTCACCCTCAATGGATTTGTCAAAAAGATTACTTTTCAAACCGGAGATGGTATTCCATCCCATGTGCGGAATTTTCATGGATGGCAACAACTTGTGATCCAATACGAAACGCTTAACTGTTTCGTCAAAGATGCCAAGGCATTCCACATCACCCTCCTCCGAATGACGGCACATCAGCTGCAATCCGAGGCAGATGCCGAGAACGGGTTGTTTCAGGTCGGTGATAAGCTTGTCGAGCTTATGTTCCCTGAGGTAGGCCATGGTGGTGGATGCTTCTCCGACTCCGGGAAAAATGACGCGGTCGGCCGATCGGATCTCTTCATGATCTGCCGTGACTGAGGCTTCGACCCCAAGTCTTTTAAGTGCATAATCCACTGACTGGATGTTCCCGGCATTGTATTTGATGATGGCGACTTTCATAGTAAATTTTTTTGCTTGTCAGAAACATTGTGTCCCTTTGGGTTTACTTTGTGACCTTTGTGGTTAAGTTTTTTACCACGAAGGACTCAAAGGTTTACACAAAGGACTCAAAGTAATTTCTATTGTTTGAGCAACTGCCCGATTACCTTTACCATTTCGGCGAATTCGTCTTCCTTGTAAAGTCTGGTCAAATAGACAATTTTGCCTGTTTTGTCTAGGATTACATTGCGGGTGACACCTGCTTTTTTCTCTGCTACCAATCCAAAGATTTTACCTCCGGGATCCAGCGCCATTGGATAAGATATCTTGATGTCTTCCTGGAATTTCTTCACCTTTTCAATGGGTTCATCCAGATCTACACCAATCAGGACAAAGTTTTTATTGTTTTTCTGCTTCTGCCAGATATCCCTTTCGATGAAAGGCATCTCCTTGCGGCAGACACTGCACCAGCTGGCAGTGAACTGTAACATGACCACTTTGCCCTTGAAGTCGGCATTCGACAAAGACTTGCCATTGATCAGCATGGTCGAAAACGCAGGCATCTGGTCGCCCATTTTAACCACATAGCCATAATCGGCGGGAACTTCCTTAACAGGGATTTGTGCGAAAGAGGATACGACCGCAAAAACCAATATTAAAAAGAGGGAACCGAATAAATTAGATTTCTTCATTGGATAATAATTAACCACAAATTACACGAATGAACACAAATATTTGATTATAAACATTAGCACATTAGCATCTTTTCATCAATTTTTAATTTGTAATTTATAATTTTAATTGAAAATAATGGTTCTGTTATTGAAAACCAGGATCTTCCGCTGAAGATGCTTGTATACGGCTTCGCTCAGGACAATCTTTTCGAGATCGCGGCCTTTGCGGACAAGACTTTCGATGCTGTCGACATGGGAAATCCTCACCACATCCTGGGCGATGATTGGACCTGCATCCAGATCAGCAGTCACGTAGTGGCTGGTTGCCCCGATAATCTTTACTCCTCGCTCATGAGCCGCATGGTATGGTTTCGCACCGGCGAATGCGGGAAGGAATGAATGGTGGATATTGATGATCCGGTTGGGGAATTGTGAGACGAATTTATCGCTCAATACTTGCATGTAACGACCAAGTACGATAAAATCAATCTTCATTTCCGTTAACAATCCTACCTCTTTGGCTTCTTGTTCCTCCTTGTTGCTGCTGTTTTTTGGAATGTAGTAAAATTCAATCCCGAAGCGTTCAGCAATCGGTTTCAGGTCGTTGTGATTACTGATAATCAACGGAATATCAACAATCCATTCGCCGGCCATGTGACGCGCCAAAATGTCGAAGAGGCAGTGCGACATTTTGGAAACAAACAGCGCCATACGCGGCTTTTCGTCTGAAAAGTGAATGGTAAAGCGAATGTTGTATCTTCTCGCAATCAGGGTTTCGAAATAGTCGGCTATTTTATCCTTCGGGATGGCAAAGAGTTCCAGTTCCCATTCCACCCGCATGAAAAAAATGGATTCTGCCCGATCTACGTTCTGATCCAGATAAATGATGTTACCATTGTTCTCATTCAGGAATTGCGTCACGGATGCGAGAATTCCTTGCTGATCAGGACAGTGGATCAAGAGTACGGCGGTTTTTTTGTCGGAAGTCATATGTTGCTTATTTTCGATTTTTGATTTTTGATTTTGGATTGCGCTTTGATCTTTATAGTACACCCTTCGAACTGGGAAGTGTACCCTGGAAAGGATCTTTCCTGACTGCCATCTTGATGGAACGGGCAAATGCCTTGAAAATTCCTTCAATTTTATGGTGCTCATTGGTTCCTTCCGCCCAGATGTTCAGGTTGCAGAGGGCAGCGTCTGAGAATGATTTGAAGAAATGGTGAAAGAGTTCAGTCGGCATGTCGCCCACATATTCACGCTGAAATTCTGCCTCCCATACCAGCCAGGGCCTACCGCCGAAATCGAGCGAAACCTGGGCCAGGCAATCATCCATTGGCAGACAGAAACCATATCGTTCAATGCCTCGCTTGTCTCCAAGGGCTTTGCGGATCACCTCGCCAAACGCAATGGCAGTATCTTCGACTGTATGGTGTTCATCCACTTCGAGGTCGCCTATTACCTGAACCGTGAGGTCGCATCCGGAATGGGTAGATATTTGCTGAAGCATATGGTCGAAAAAGTGCAGTCCGGTTGATATACGGCCGACTCCCTTGCCTGCCAGGTTGACCTCCACGAATATATTGGTTTCCTTGGTTTCCCTTTTAACGGATGCTTTGCGTTCCAGTTCAGTGAGGAAAACAAAGATATCTTCCCAACTGTCGGAAACCATCGCACAGTAGGATGACAGATTGCTGTCGATCAGATCGTTGGCGCGTTCTTCGGGGGCATAGTAGATGGCTTTGGAACCGAGGTTTTTTGCCATTTGTACATCCGTAAGCCTGTCTCCAATCACGAAGGAGTTGGCCAGATCGTACGTTCCGTCAAGGTATTCCTGCAAAAGGCCAATTTCAGGCTTCCTGGTAGGAGACTGGTCCTCAGGAAAAGAACAGTCGATAAAAATGCGTTTGAAAGTAATTCCCTCGTTCTCAAAAGCTTTCAATACTTTCCCCTGCACCTGGTGAAAAGACTCTTCCGGATAGACTTCGGTACCCATGCCGTCCTGGTTGGAGACCATCACCAGTTCGAAGTCAAGATACTTGCTAATAGCAAATAAATTTCTGAATACTCCCGGCAGGAACTCGAGTTTTTCAAGGCTGTCAACCTGAAAATCTTCGGGCGGTTCGATGATCAGCGTGCCGTCACGATCGATAAAGAGTACTTTCTTCATATTATTATTGATTATGAGATGTTCAATTCGACCATTTGCTAATTCGACTATTCGACAATGAATGCAAACAACAAGTGATACAATTTATTGAAAATAGAAAGGTTGTTATAATATTTTTATTCAAATGATTCAATTCTTATCTTTCATTGTCGAATTGTCACATTGCCGAATCGTCGAATTGTCATATTTTCCCAATTTCTTCCAACGCTTTTAAGAGCGTCTGATTCTCATTTTCAGAGCCTACCGTGATACGCAGGCATTCTCCGCAGAGGGATACCCTTGATCGATCGCGGACGATGATCTGCCTGTCAACGAGGGCATCATATATTTTTTTGGCAGAAAGGGTCTTGACCAGAATAAAGTTAGCATCGCTGGGATAAATCGCCACCACGTTCAATAATTTTGCCAATTTAGTTTCCAGTATAATCTTTTGGGAAAGGATGGTTTTTACCCAATTGTCCTTCCTGTCTGTATGCTGAAGCATTTCCAGCGCTTTATCCTGGGTGAGCAGGTTGATGTTGTAGGGGTATTTGATTTTGCTCAGGATCGAAACGATTTCTTCGGAGGCGAAAGCCATTCCGAGTCTGATTCCGGCGAGTCCCCAGGCTTTTGAGAGCGTCTGCAGGATAACAAGATTGGGATATTGGTCCAGGGTTGCCAGCAACGTTTTCTCCGGACAAAAATCAATGTAGGCTTCATCCAGGATAACCAGGCCATTGAAATTATTTATAATTTTAAGTATCTCTTTCTGATCCAGGGCATTCCCGGTAGGATTGTTGGGTGAACAGAGGAAAATGAGTTTGGTATTTGAATCTGCAGTTGTAAGAATTTTAGCGGAATCCAGACTGAAATCTTCCTGAAGCAATACTTCCCGGTAGGCCACATTGTTGATGTCGGCAGCTACCCTGTACATGCCGTAAGTTGGGGCGATAGCCACGACATTTTCGATTCCGGGTTCGCAAAAAGCACGGTAGAGCAGATCGATGGGTTCGTCGCTGCCATTTCCAAGGAAAATTTGTCCGGATGGAATTTTTTTCAGTTCACCGATCCTGTTCTTCAGAACTTGCTGTCGCGGATCCGGATACCGGTTGTAAGGTGCGTTGAACGGATTTTCGTTGGCATCCAGGAAAACGGAAGCCTCGCCGGTGTATTCATCCCTGGCGCTTGAGTAGGGTTGCAACCCCAAAATATTTTTTCTGACAATGTCGTTTAGTGAAAACTTCATAATACTCTTTTAATCAAATTCATTTAATTCGACAATGTGACAATTCGACGATTCGACAATGAGGAACTCAATAATCCAATTTTTTTTCAATCAATTTCACAGTTTCATCGTTTCCCCGTTTCTTTTTCATTTCTTAGTATTCAACCGGATGGTCACAGCATTCCTATGCGCTTCAAGCAGTTCGGCAGCCGCCATCGTTTCGATCACTGGTCCCAGTTGCTCCAAACCTTCCCTGGTGATTTCCTGGTAAGTGATTTTCTTGCAGAAGCTGTCGAGGTTGAGTCCGCTAACCGACCGCGCCCAGCCGTTGGTGGGAAGGGTATGGTTCGTTCCCGAGGCATAATCACCTGCACTTTCAGGGGTCCAGTGGCCGATAAAGACGGAACCGGCGTTGGTAACTTTTTCGGCAAGACGTTCTGCATCATCAGTTTGCAAAATCAGGTGCTCCGGGGCATAGAGGTTGATGAATTCCATCACCTCCTCCATATTTTTAAGCAGGATCAGCCGGCTATGTGCGAGGGATGTAGCGGCAATTTTCTTTCGCGGTAGCATTTCAAGTTGGAGGGCGACTTCTGCCGCAACCCTATCCAGAATGGATTCTTCTGTTGTAACCAAAATAACCTGACTATCAGGGCCATGCTCGGCCTGTGAAAGCAGGTCGGATGCCACAAATGCGGGATTGGCAGAACTATCAGCTACAACTGCAAGTTCCGATGGTCCTGCAGGCATATCTATCGAACAGGTATTGAGCGAGACATATTGTTTGGCAGCAGTCACCCATGAGTTTCCGGGGCCAAAGATCTTGTGCACCCTGGGTACCGATTCGGTGCCGAGAGCCATGGCTCCGATTGCCTGTATACCTCCAATCCTGAAAACTTTGGATACTTTGCAGAGTTTGGCGGCAAAGAGTATGGCAGGATGAATGTTGCCCTCCGGATCAGGCGGTGTACAGAGTATTACCCCCTTGCACCCTGCGATCAGGGCAGGCAAGGCAAGCATCAGTACCGTTGAGAAGAGTGGAGCTGAACCGCCTGGAATGTAGAGCCCAATGCTTTCAATGGGCAGGTTTTTCTGCCAGCATTTTACTCCCGGGTAGGTTTCAACCATCCTGACAGCCAATTTTTGGGATTCATGAAAGGCACGGATGTTTCCTGCTGCAGTCCGAATTGCCAGTGCGAGTTGAGGGTCAATTTTGCTTTCGGCACCTGTCAGTTCCTGATCAGAAACCTCAAGCGTACTGATATTTGCCTTGTCGAATTTTGCCGTAAACTCCCTGACAGCAGCATCGCCCCTGATACGGATACCCTGCATGACCTCTTCCACTACCGGAAGTTTGTCGGAGTAATCTGAGGTGGCCCTGGCAGTCAGGACCTTCCAGGTTTCTTTTGGAGGATAGCGATAGGTTTGCATGTCAGTTACTAATAAATCATCTTCTCAATGGGTAATACGAGGATTCCCTCTGCTCCGTTTCTTTTGAGGTTGCCGATTACCTCCCAGAATTCAGATTCGGAAATGACGGAGTGGAGTGAACTCCAGCCCGGTTTGGCCAGCGGCATCAGGGTTGGGGAGGTCATTCCCGGAAGTACCTTGATGATTTGTTCCATCTTATCATTCGGTGCATTGAGCAGGATGTATTTTTTCCCTTTGCCGTTTTCGACGGATTCGATGCGGAAGATCAGTTCATCCAGGATGGCCTGTTTTTCCTTGGAAAGATTGGAGTTGGCAACCAGGACGGCTTCCGACTTCATCACCACTTCAACCTCTTTAAGCCTGTTGCTGACGAGGGTGCTGCCGGAACTTACGATGTCGAAAATCGCTTCTGAAAGCCCGATCCCCGGGGCAATTTCAACTGACCCGGCTATGAAATGGATATCGGATTTGATATTGTTCTTGGCCAGGTATGCCTTCAGGATGGCAGGGTAGGAGGTCGCTATTTTTTTCCCTTCAAACCAGGCAAGTCCGGGATATTCGACATCCTTGGGAATAGCCAGCGAGAGCCTGCATTTGCTGAATCCAAGGTATTTGATGATGTCCAATATTTTTTGCTGCTCCTCTACTTCGTTTAAACCAACAATGCCCACATCGGCAACTCCGTCGGCTACACATTGGGGAATATCATCGTCACGAAGGTAAAGAACCTCCATGGGGAAATTTTTAGCCGAAGAGATCAGTCTTCTTTTCCCTTCTATCAATTTGATCCCCGATTCTTCGAAAAGCAGCAGGGAGTCCTCGTTTAACCTTCCTTTGGTTTGAATAGCAATACGTAATGTCGTTTCCATGTATTTAAAATAAAACAGGCTTACCTTTGCGTGGTAAGCCTGCCAATGAATTGTTCAATATTTTTTAGCATGATCAACTCCGGCTTACCTTATGGCAAGATGTGATGATGTCCCGGATGAAAGTTGATCTTTGTCATGTTTTTATCTTTGTGCAATGATAGCTAAAAATTTGATAGGTACGCGCGGTAAATGTGAATTTTTTGTTACCAAGTAGAAGTGCCTAAGGTGCCTAAAGTGAACTAAAGTGCCTAAAGTCTTCGGTTTTTGGCTAAAATTGAAAGTTGAAAAGGAGAACTGAGCGCTGAGAAGATGAGAAAATGAGATTGCCAACCTTCAGCACATCTTCAAATCAGCACATCAACGAATCAGTTCAGTTTTTTTGCTTTTAGCCTGATGCTGTTGCTGACCACAGAAACTGAACTCATTGCCATAGCAGCCCCCGCGATCATTGGGTTGAGCATGAATCCCCAGATGGGGAAAAGGATACCGGCTGCAACAGGTATCCCAATCAGGTTGTATATAAATGCCCAGAATAAATTCTGGTGGATCGTATTCACAGTCAATCTGGACAATCGGATGGCTTTGGTGATGATCTGGAGATCAGATGATATGATGGTCATTTTGGCCACATCCATCGCAATATCCGAACCTTTTCCCATGGCAATGCTTACATCGGCCTGTGCAAGTGCCTGCGAGTCGTTGATGCCGTCGCCTACCATCGCTACAATTTTTCCTTTCTGCTGGAGTGCCATAACGAAATCAGCCTTTTCGGAAGGCATGATTTCAGCCTTGAAATTCTTTATTCCCACTTTTCCGGCAACAGCCGAGGCGGTCTGGAAGTTGTCGCCTGTCAGCATGTAAACCTCAATACCGCGATGCTGTAAATTACTTATGGCCAAAGCAGAGCTTTCCTTGATTTTGTCGGCAATGGCGATGATGGCAATAAGGCTTGTATCCTGAGCAAAGCAAACAACGGTATTTGCTTCGGTTTCCCATTGGGCGATTGCAGCAGCAAAATTTTCGGGGATCGTAACGGAAAATTCTTCCATCAGTCTTTGATTGCCAACCAGATATACATTGCCATTGATAATGGCTTTTACCCCTTTTCCTGTAACACTTTCAAAATGTTCCGGCGTAATGCGTGATTCCGCAGGAATCCCCAAATAAGAAACAACTGCTTCAGCCAGTGGATGTTCAGACAGTGATTCGATGGTGAAAAGCAATTTTTTTAATTCAGGAAGTTCTGCGTCGGGAATGTTCCATCTGGCATCAGTTACTACCGGTTTTCCTTCGGTGATGGTACCCGTCTTGTCGAGGACAATGGCGTTGACAGTATGCAGCATCTCCAGGCTTTCTGCGTCCTTGATCAGGATTCCGTTTTCAGCACCTTTCCCAATTCCAACCATAATCGCAGTTGGAGTGGCGAGTCCAAGGGCACAAGGACAGGCAATCACCAGCACCGAGACCATGGCCAGCAGACCATGCGTCAGGGCATCGGCTCCTCCGAAAATCATCCAGACAACAAAGGTCACCAAGGCAATACCCATCACAACAGGGACAAAGATTCCCGCTATTTTATCCACCAGTTTTTGAACCGGAGGTTTGCTGCCCTGGGCCTCACGTACCATTTTAATTATTTGCGCAAGGATGGTTTCTCCTCCGACTTTTTGTGCACTCAGGATGAAACTGCCTTTTTGGTTGAGTGTACCGGCGAAGACTCTGCCCCCAATTTCTTTTTCAACAGGCAAGGATTCACCAGTGATAGTACTTTCATCCACGAAAGAGGACCCGGATAGCACTACTCCATCAACAGGTATCTTATCGCCAGGTTTAACCAGTAACTGATCCTCTTTTTTGACTTGTGCAATGTTTATTTCAATTTCAGTGCCATCACTTTTGATGAGAACAACTGTTTTCGGCTGAAGTCCGATTAATTTTTTAATGGCGGAAGATGTATTTGATTTTGCCCTTTCTTCCAACACCTTGCCCAATAGAATAAAGGCGATCACTACTGCAGACGCCTCAAAATAAACGGGTGGGTGAATGCCACGGCTATGCCAGATCTCCGGGAAGATGGTGTTGAATGTGCTGAAAAGCCACGAGATACCCGTGCTTAAGGCTACCAGGGTATCCATGTTGGCCGAACCATGTTTTGCCTGGCTAAAGGCATTGATGAAAAAATTGCGGCCAAACCAGCCAACGACTGGGGTGGCCAAAGCCAGCATAATCCAGTTGGCATAGGGAATATCCATCAGGAACATACCAATAATGACAACCGGAAGAGCGAGAACAGCTGAACCTATTGTATTTTTTACAAGTTTGTTGAAATAGGATTGTTTGATCTCCTCCTGGTTCTCCTCGCTGTCATCTTCAATCAGCAGGTCATAGCCGATTGACTGAACGGCTGACCTCAAATCCTCAGCGTTGGTACTGCCCGGTTCAAATTCCACCATGGCAGATGAGTTGGCGTAATTGACAGAAGCATTCACAACGCCCTTGTGTGCTTTTAACCCATCTTCCACATGAATGGCACAGGATGCACATCCAAGTCCCGTAACCGGGAAACTCTTTTTAACTACTGCCGGCATATTTTATTTTTTACAAAGATAGTCCAGAATACAACTCAATTTTTATTTCCTGTACAAGCAGCATTCCGGAAGTTTTTTGTACACTTCATCCGGTGCCTTGAATTTTTCGGTATCATGCCCGGTCTGGGCAATTGCCATCTGAACGGCATCCGAATTGGTTTTTGTTTTGTCAAACCGGACATGAAGTTTCTTCGTTTCAACGATCCATTCTGCAGAAAGCACTCCGGTTACTGATTTGGCAGCCGTTTCAATTCGGGTTTTACACTGATCACAATTTCCGGAAACACCAATCACTTGCTGATCCATTTTGACTTTATCACTGGTACCACTCATATCCATTCCGGGCATATCCATACCCTGTATAGATGATACCTTGTCTCCCGAAGA
Source organism: uncultured Bacteroidia bacterium (assembly GCA_903902325.1). Taxonomy (GTDB): domain Bacteria; phylum Bacteroidota; class Bacteroidia; order Bacteroidales; family Prolixibacteraceae; genus CAINVV01. The sequence continues at coordinate 13,070 of CAIUUO010000023.1, read as the reverse complement.
GTTCATCATACTTGGTTTCCCTTCGAGTTGTGCTGCGGCATCTACGCTAAACGCCCCTTCTGTCACTATTTCCTCCCCATCCTTTAATCCGTCGGTAACCACATAACTGTTCCCAAGTTGAGGTCCCAATCCGATTTCCCTCATTTTGAACAGTGGGTCAGTGCCGGGAAGCCTCACATAGACAATGGAGCGCTTACCTGTCCAGAGGATTGCTGAACGGGGAATGACCAGTTTATCTCTGAATTCTGTAAGCGCTGATTTCACAATTCCTGATGCAAACATTTCGGGCTTTAACTTTCCGGCACTGTTATTTATTTCAACCCTGACTTTGGCAATCCTGGTGGCAGGATCAATCGACGGATCAATAAATACAATGCTTCCTGTGTACTTTTCCCCCGGCAATGCCTGGATCGTAAAATCGACATGGTTGCCTTTGGACAGGAACTGCAGATCGGTTTCGTAGGCATCGAACTGCACCCAAACATACGACAGATCTGACACCTCATACAACACAGTACCCTGAGTCACGTAATCACCATTATTGACCCTTCTCGAGATTACTATACCGCTGGCGGTGGAAGTGATTGCCATATTGGATTCCACTTTGCCTGTCTTTTCAATGGCAATTATCTGCAGATCAGTTAGTTTCCACTGGCGAAGTTTTTCTTTGGCTGCCTCGTAAATTTCCGGTTGTGCCTGTTTGGTTTTGGCTGCCTCAAGCAGTTCCTGCTGCGCCGTCACCAATTCCGGAGAATAGATGATGGCGAGTGTCTGGCCTTTCCGAACCGTTTCGCCCGTAAAATTGACCAGCAATTTCTCTATCCTCCCGGGAATGTATGCCACCTGACTTTGGATGAGTCTTTCATCTGCCTGTACTTTTCCGTAAAGCCGAACCTCTTTGACCGGATTTTGTGTGGAGACCTTTGTGGTGCGAACATTTGCCAGTTGGGCAGCCTCTTTTGAAAATTGTATGGTTGACGGATCAGCAGATACCCCTCCACTCTGACTGAGCGGGATTAAATCCATTGCACAAATGGGACACTTGCCCGGTTCCGTCTTGCGTATCTGGGGATGCATGGCACAGGTCCAGATTGTATTTTTTGCAAATTCTGACTTGTGATCATATTTTTCAACCTGGATAGAAGGAGAGGAATGGAAGAATATCCATCCTAAAATGATACCTCCTATCAGAATTGAGCCGTAACGTAAGTATGGATTGACAAATATTTTTTTCATGATACCAGATTTTATTTAATTGACATGCTCAGATGCCATCAGTCGCTTGAGCCATGCGATGGATGTATTGTTGTCAGCAATAGCTTCGATATGTTTATATTCATAATCGAGCATTTGCTGTCGGACCCTTAGAATGTCGGTGAGCGCTGCGGTCGCGGTAGCGAAATTTTTCAACAGGATGTCGAGTGATTTTGAAGCCAGTAAATATTGATTTTCATAAAGTATTACCCTTCGATTGGCATCCTTGTAAAGTTGTAAGGCTTGATAGTACTCCGTTTGAAGTGAGTTGGCCGCAGCCTTGTAAGTTTGGGCATTGGCTGTTTTCATGAGATCCGTCTCCTCGCGCATAGCCTTGTATTTCTTGCGATAAATAGGCAATGTGGCCGTAATCATCGGCATTACCATATCTTTCCCGTTCATTTCAGAGGTCGACATAGGGTTTTTATTGATCAGAGAATAGTTCAGACCCAACCCAATCATCGGATACCCCATTTTTGTTACCATTTGTTTGCGTGCTTCGATAGACTGATGCTCGAGCTCAAGCATTTCCAGCATCGGATTGTTTTTTAATATACTATCCGGAATATCCAATAGTGACTGTTGTAAATGCTCTGCCAGCAAGGTGTCAGGAAGCGAAACGACCGCATTCTGGGGTCTGTCAAGGAAACCGTTAAATTGTGCAGTGATCGTAGTCAACTGGTTTTTTAGCAAGTCGATGTTGTTCTGCAGATCTCCAATCTCAATTTGGATCCTGTAAACATCTGCCAGTCCGGAACTACCGGATGAATTCCCCATGGAATTGCCTGGCATCGGTGATGCAGCAGGGTCGGAATTTGAATTCCCCTGGTTACTTCCCATGCTGTTCATTCCGGATGAACCGGATGAAGCATTTTTGGCAGATGACTGAATTGATGCATTTCCACCCGGAACCGAACCATTTCCTGACGGAGCTGCCTTGAATTTTACAATCGTCAATCGTTCAATTGTCTGAAGGAGAGCAATATTCTTCTCAGAAATGCGAATATTCTGCTTCACCCTGTTCAATTCGTACCAGGTGCGCTGGACATCGAAAATCAACTGTAGTTTAGCATCCCGGAAAGATTCTAATTTGGCTTTTGCCATCAGACTCATTTCATCTTTTGCGTTTTTAAGCACACCAAACCAGGGAAACATTTGCATCAAACGAATATCAGCAACCTGATTCCCTCCGACGAGTTCCATTGGGGTCAGGAAAACACCGAGACTCAGGCTTGGATCCGGCAATCCGCCGACCTGTGGAACTTTTTGCAATGCAGCCTTGTATTCGATGAATTTCTGCAAAACTGCCGGATTGTTCCTTGCAGCCGATTCCAGATAGAATTGCAATGAATCCGGCTGAGAAAGGGCAGACCAGCTAATTGTCAGGAAGCTTATAAATACTAAAATCGTTTTCATCATATTTTTTTTACCACAATAGGCACATAGGTCACATAGGAACTATTGTGTCTTATGTGTCTAATTGGTTATTTTTTACAGCACCTTCCCGCCACATCGATTGAAACAGCGGAACAACAAAAACAGTCATTACCTGAATAACCATGCCTCCAAACATGGGTATCGCCATAGGGATCATGATATCAGAACCTTTTCCATTCGAAGATAGAACAGGTAATAATGCAATAACAGCAACAGCAGTGGTCATCATTGCCGGTCGTACACGTTTTAATCCAGACGATACAACAGCTTCACGCACATCGTGAACGGTTGCAGGATGCCGGGCTTCGAATACCTGGTGAATATAGGTACCCATAATTACCCCATCGTTGGTGGCAATCCCGAACAATGCAATGAACCCGACCCAAACAGCTACACTCAGGTTGATGGGATGCATCTGGAACAGGTCACGCAGGTTGATGCCAGCAACGGAAAAATTAAGGAACCACCCTTGTCCGTAGAGCCAAAGCATGATAAAGCCTCCTGCAAATGCTACAAATACCCCAGAGAAGTGAATCAGGGATGCCGTAACGGTCCGGAACTGAAAGAAAAGCAACAACAGTATCAGGAGTAAACTTATCGGAATGACGATGGCCAATCGTTTTGTAGCCCTCAGCTGATGTTCGTAATTGCCTGCAAACTGGTAGGAAACACCAGCTGGCAGGATGAGCGCAGCAGTGGCAAGTTTTTGTTGCAGCACTTTGGATGCCTCTTCAACCACATCTACCTCCGCCTTGCCTTCGTTTTTATCAAAAATGACATATCCGTTCAAAAAAGTATTTTCGCTGCGGATCATTTGGGCGCCACGGGTATAATCAATTTCTGCTATTTCACCCAGGGGTACCTGCACTCCGTTCATGGCGGGGATCAGTATACGTTTGAGATCTTCGGGATTATCCCTTAATTCACGGGCATACCGCACCCTGATCGGGAACCGTTCCCGGCCTTCGACGGAAGTGGAGAGTGACATACCACCGACAGCCGCTGACAAAACCTCCTGAACGTCGCTTACGCTCATTCCGTATCGGGCCATGGCTTCCCTGTTAAGTTTGATTTCAAGATAGGGAGCGCCTACAGCACGGTCGTAGAATACGGAAGTTGCCTGGATAGAAGGCACCTCTTTCAGAGCTTGCTCAAGTTGCATGCCCCCTTTTTCGATCGCATCGAGGTCGGGACCAAAGACTTTCAGTCCCATCGGGGCACGCATCCCTGTCGACAACATTACAAGCCGTGCTTCAATCGGCTGCAGTTTTGGGGCAGAGGTCAATCCGGGTATGTTGGTCACCTTTACGATCTCATTCCAAATATCAAGGGGCTTTTTGATTTCGGGTCTCCACTGCCTGAAGTATTCACCATGTTCAGTTGCTATCAGGCTATCTGCAGGTATCGTTCTGAATCCATCATTTTGAATGCTGTATTTGGCGCCATTTTTCAGCAAATAATTTCCATCCCTGTCGACTTTGAATTGCATCCTTTGTCCATTTTCGTCAAGAATGTATTCCGGCCGGTAATTGATGGTGTTTTCGAACATCTGGACCGGTGCCGGATCGAGTGCCGAGTTTACGCGACCCCATTTCCCAACGGCGATTTCAACTTCAGGGATCAGTGAAAGGCGTTTATCAAGTGTTTCGATGTACTGAAGATTCTTTTCGATACTTGAATGGGGCATGCTGGTAGGCATCAACAGAAATGAACCTTCGTTCAGGGATGGCATAAATTCCTTCCCCGTACCCGGAAAGGTTTTGGATGGTGAATTCCAGAATGCTGTTTGCCTGAAATTTTTAAAACCGATTTTTTCCGCACCGGATGCCACAAAGCCGAAAGTCTTGTCAAACCCAAGCCAGACCAACAGGCCAAAAAGCAGGGTTGCAGCAGGCAAAAGCAGGAACTGGAATTTATGCGCCAATGCCCAGTGCATGATGCTTTCGTAGAAATGAACCATGGACATCAGGGCGGCGAGAATGACGGCAATGATCGTGGCTACGAAAATAAAATTGATAAGGAGGCTGTTGTGTGCTCCCAAAGGAAGCCACTCAACACTTAAATACCAGGCCGCTACCAGCACGGTAATGGCAATGTTGATCAGATTGGGGAAATCCTTCCTCTCTTCATCCCAGCGATTTCCGAGCAGATTATTGATTCCGACAGCCACCAATGCCAGTGCAGGCCAGACATGCCAGACCATGACAATCACCAGACCGGCCCCGATTAAGAGTCCATTCCAGATTTTGCGAACCTTTGCCGTATCGATTCGGATGGAAAAGATCAGATAGGTGAGGGTTGGAAGAACTACAATTCCCAATATAAAGGCCGAAATCAAGGCAAATGTTTTGGTAAAAGCAAGCGGGTGGAACAACTTGCCTTCAGCCGCCTGCATGGCAAAAACCGGCAGGAAACTGACGATGGTTGTGGCGATGGAGGTCACCACGGCATCGCGAACCTCTGTGGTAGCCTGATAGATCACCGAGATGAGCTTCTTTCCCCTGATTCCATTATTTTCAGGCATTTCAAGATGTCTGAGAATGTTTTCGACATCTACTATTCCAATATCAACCATCACACCAATGGCTATGGCAATCCCCGATAGGGCCACAATATTTGCCTCCACCCCAAAAAGCCGCATCAGGATGAAGGTCATCAGGACGCCGATGGGCAGTAATCCAGCTACGATCAGGGATGCCCTCAGGTTCATGACCAGCACGATGATGACCAGGATACTGATCAGAATTTCGTGTGAAAGGGCAGATTCCAGGGTGCCAATGGTTTCCATGATCAGTCCGGTACGATCGTAAAACGGAACGATGGTAACTTTGGAAACTGTACCATCCGGCAAGATTTTTTGGGGCAGACCGGCTTCAATCAACTTGATTTTCTCTTTTACGTTGTTGATGACCTCCATGGGATTGGATCCGTAACGGGCCACTACAACCGCACCTACCGCTTCAGCACCTGATTTATCAAGCCCTCCGCGTCGGGTGGCCGGACCAAAAGAGACATGAGCCACATCCTTAATCCTGACCGGTACGTTGTTCCTGACCGTGATAACCGATAATTCAAGGTCTTCCAGATTTTTCACATAGCCCAGACCCCTGATGATGTACTCGACATTGTTCAGTTCCATTGTTTCAGCGCCAATGTCGAGATTGCTCTTTCGAACCGCATTCATGACGTCCATCACCGTGACGCCAAAAGCTTTCAGGGCTTCCGGGTTGAGGTCAACCTGGTACTCTTTGACGAATCCGCCTGCAGAAGCCACTTCTGAAACGCCTTCCGCTGTTGTCAGGCCATATTTTACATAGAAATCCTGAATGGACCTAAGTTCCTGCGGGTTCCAGCCACCGTTGGGCTTGCCGGTTGCCGGATCACGACCTTCGAGGGTATACCAGAATATCTGACCAAGGGCGGTTGCATCAGGGCCCAGAGTTGGCTGAACTCCCTGGGGCAACGTGCCGGCGGGTAAGGAGCTGAGTTTTTCGAGTATGCGGGAGCGGCTCCAGTAAAATTCTACATTATCCTTGAATATCAGGTAGATAAATGACATTCCGAACATGGAAGTACTGCGGACAGTCTGAACCCCCGGTATTCCAAGTAGAGCGGTGGTAAGTGGGTAGGTTATCTGATCCTGGATGTCTTTGGGAGAACGCCCCATCCATTCTGTGGCTACAATTTGTTGATTTTCACCAATATCAGGGATCGCATCGACCGCAATCGGATCGCGAGGAAACAGATCTGGTTTCCAGTTGAATGGCATGTAGACCATACCCAACACCACGAAGGAGATCAGGAAAATAATGGTAACAAGCCTATTATCAAGAAAATACCTGACGAGCCGGTTAAACATAAGGCTAATGTGCTAATGTGCTAATGTGCTAATGTGCTAATGTGCTAATGACATAATGAGGTAATATGCTAATGTCTATTGGGTCTCTCATAAGATTGCATCAATTTTCATTGATACATGTTCCCATGACCGTTGGCAAGAAATAGTAACTTCCCGCACAGTCCAATTAGCACATTAGCATATCAGCATATTAGCATATTATCTGTACTTGCAGCAACCGGGCAATCCGTTGTAGGTTTTGGTATCTGCCTTGAATTTTTCAGTATCATGACCTACCGCAGCAATTTTCTTTTGAACATCATCGCTTTTCACTTTTGAGGGGTCGTAGGCAAGGGTGAGGATTTTGGTATCCTTGTTCCAGTCCGCTTTGGAAACTCCGTCCACTTTGGCCGCTTTTTCAATGCGGTCCTTGCACATGCCGCAATTGCCTGATACCTTGATTGTCTCAGTTTTGGTAGCAGTTGCTTTCGTTCCTGTTTGAGCATTGGAATTGGTGAATACAACCATGGCCATGATGGCTATCAACATAATCTTTACAGTTTTCATGTTATATATTTTTTTTAATTGCCACATGGAATAGCCATGCACCAATTCACTGATTCGATTGGCGTGGATATTTTCCGCATGGCTATTTCATCTTGAATATTTTTTATTTGATTTTGATTTTAAATGACAATACAATATGCGGTAACTCACAAAATAAGCTGCCTGCTGATATATTTTCAAAAATCAAATAATGAAAACGCAGATAAAACTCTGGTCTACTGAGGTGTAATTTTTTGAAACTGGCGGACCTACCATGGAGTAGTAGGTCTTTGACAAGTTGGGCGTGGAAATGAAGAAGCCAGGCAAGATCGCCAACACGGGAGCATGATCACCTGTAAATGCCTTAAATTCCGTGAAGGAAGGATAATAATTGTTGTCGGCTGAACAGGAGGCTACATTGTTTTTGCAGCAATCCGATTTAATTGCACCGTTCAGCGGAGCAGGATTCTGATCCTCTTCCATGCCACAGGTGGCCTTTTCTCCCGTAATTGAATACTTTACTGCTGCCAGTTCGCCGCCACAGGTATGCGTGGCAACGGAGAGATGCATCCCGGAAAACAGGACCAGTAAAGCAAACAATATGGAAAAAGCTCTCTTCATCTGATTATTTAAACGATTATCACCGTCCAATTGTTGCAAATAAAGTGAAAATAATAATGATTACAAAATTATTGATGGCTCAGAAAGTCGGGGCGCCCATAAAGGATGCCCCGACATAAGTTTTTGTTGGATGTTGTGGTTACAGGTTTCAGGTTACGGAATAAGAGTTAAAAGTTACATGTTTCAGGTTACAAGTTGACGATTACAGTAAATACTGAATATAGCGTTCCTAACTTTACTTGCCCTGAGCATGGACTCCCCTGAGCCTGTCGAAGGGTCGAAGGGTCCTTTATCCTTTATCCTTTTCAACAAGTACCCTGGAATTTTTGATTAACCAAACTGGCTTTCGATGGTAAGGTCGGTTACCTTGATGGTTATGGTAGAGCCTATGACTTTGGCATACATATAGTTAACGAAGTAATCATAGTCTTTTTCGGAATATTGGTCTGCTGCGCCGCCTTCCTCTTTGGTGTTGATCATGGCTTCGAATGCAGGTACAAATTTCGAAGCCCGGTCATCAGAAGCCTTATAAGTCTTATTGGTACCCTTTCTTTCAAGCGCTTTTATCCAACCACCATTGTATTTAGCCTTCAAGGCAACACATTGCTTACCAAAATCCAAATAGGTGATTTTTACCGTGGCAAGATTGGGACTTTTATTTGTAATGTTTTTAGCTACCGATCGAACATATAGACCTTTACCACGCGTGCCGTACTCCACGGCCAAAAAGTACCCTGATTTTGATTTAAAACCTTCCCCTGCCACAGGATCCTGACCTGCAACGAATCCCAAGCTTTTCATTTTGGCCATGAAAGCCTCTTTGGTTAAACCCGTGTAGGATCTTAACTCGGAAACAGAATTCTTCACCTCGGGAGCAACAGGTTTTGCAGGACCTGCGGATGGTTCCCTGTCCTCTGAAGATCCCTTTGCTTTGGGCGTTAAAGCACTCTTTGTTTTGTTCAGGAGACCTTTGATTCCCTGGGCGTTAACATTGGAATGGCAAAGAGCCATGATCAACATGGATGCAAACAAAATTCGAACGTAATTTTTCATTTTTTTTAATTTTGAGGATAATGTATTCTATTTATTGGTTTCCTGGTTGCTGATAAGGTTTTACTTGATTAAGATTATAAGTTATGAGTTGATTTTCATTCTCTATTATTCACTAAAATAGCAAGCCCCATAAAACATAGCATCTTATGGGGCAAAATTTCATTGTATTGAAAAATAATAGTTTAACTGTTTTCTTATTAAGTCAGGGATTCCTATTTTATTAAAATACGAATTTACGAATATAACAATTAATTATTCGAATGAATAAACCGTCAAATATTTATCTGAAAAAATAATAAATTTTGAGAGATGACTACTTACTCAAACATTCCTTTGACTCGTTCGAAGAAATTTCTTTCCCTGGTTTCTTCCGGAACATGGAAATTCGGAAGTTGCTGCAGTTTTTCCAGTTGCTTCTTTTCATCGGAGGTGAGTTTCTGAGGTACCCAGGCATGGATTTTAACCAGTAGATCACCTTTCCCATAACCGTTTACATCTGGAATTCCTTTTCCTCGCAGCCGTAAGATTTTCTCCGGCTGGGTACCGGCTTCTATCTTGACCTTGACTCTGCCATCGATGGTTGGGATTTCGGCCGTCAATCCCAATGCCAAATCAGGAAATGACAGGAATAGGTTGTAAATCAAATCATTTTCGTCGCGGATCAACTCGGGGTGATCCTCTTCAGCAATAAGGACCAGCAAATCGCCCGGAATACCTCCACGACGGGCGGCATTTCCTTTGCCACCAACGGAAAGTTGCATGCCTTCACCGACTCCTGCCGGGATTTTGATCGTAACCACTTCTTCACCTTGAACAAGGCCTTCACCGTAGCATTTATCGCATTTCTGGTTGATGATCTTGCCTTCGCCGCTGCAAGTAGGACATGTGGAGGATTGCTGAATCTGTCCGAAGATGGAGTTGCTGATCCTTGTTACCTGGCCGGAACCCCTGCAGGTTGTACAAGTCGTATGCCCGCTGCTGCCTTTTGCCCCGCTGCCGTGACATTCATTGCAGGAAACATATTTCTTGACTTTTAATTTTTTCTCACATCCATTAGCCACTTCGCTGAGGTTCAGGGTCACCTTGATTCTCAGGTTTGAACCACGATTTACATGTTGTCCGTATGAACTGCTTCCTCCGAATCCTCTTCCGCTAAAAATGTCTCCAAAAGATGAAAAAATATCTTCCATTGTCATGTGCTGACCACTGAAACCGCCCTGATTGCCCATTCCAGCATGGCCGTACTCATCATATCTTTGTTTTTTCTCTGGACTACTGAGTATTTCGTAAGCTTCTGCGGCTTCCTTGAATTTTTCTTCGGACGCTTTGTCCCCAGGATTCTTATCCGGATGATATTGCATGGCTTTCTTGCGATAGGCCTTTTTGATCTCTTCAGCAGCAGCACTTTTAGAAACTCCAAGCACTTCGTAATAATCTCTTTTTGACATTTTTTCTTTTTCTTTTCGAAGTGTAACAATTATTCGCCTATCACTACCTTGGCAAAACGAATTACCTTGTCATTCAGGAGGTAACCTTTTTGGACTACCTCAACTATTTTTCCTTTTAATTCTTCGGTCGGGGCAGGGATCTTCGTTATTGCCTCATGTTGGTCGGTATTCAGAACAAGGCCTTTCGCTTCCATCTCTACGACACCATTCTGTTTGGTGAAATCTTTGAATTTGTTGTATATCAAGTTGATGCCTTCCTTTGTTGTTTCAAGGTTGTGTGACGTTGCTATTGCTTGCATGGCCCGCTCGACATCGTCAATGACGGGAAGAAAATTCACCATGATGGATTCTGAAGCATTTTTCATCAGATCCATTTTCTCTTTCAACGTACGTTTGCGAAAATTATCGAATTCCGCCGATAGGCGAAGGTATTTATCATTGGCTGCAGCCAGTCCGGCTGTAAGTTCTACTATTTCGCTTTCCAGTTCAGTCTCCCTGCATTCTGCTTCCGGCAAGGCATCAATAATTTCCTGATCTGATGCCATGTTGCTTTGATTAACAGTGTTGGTATGCAGGTTCTTATGATTTTTAATATCGTTGATATTGTTCTTGTGATCAGTATTTTTCTTTATCATTGTGTTACAATTATTCAAATCTTAAATTAACCCTTCAAATAGCTTGCCATCTGTGTCGTTTCGGACATTTTGACACAAAAAAACTGTAAAATGACAGCTTATCTGATTATACCCTTTTGATTCTTGCACCGATGGCGTTTAATCTTTCATCTATTTTTTCATAACCTCTGTCGATCTGCTCGATATTGTCAATGATGGATGTACCGCTTGCAGAGAGTGCCGCGATCAGCAGTGCAACCCCGGCGCGTATATCAGGAGAGGTCATTCGGGTTCCACGCAGCGGATGGGAGTGGTCGAGACCAATCACTGTGGCTCTGTGCGGATCGCAAAGGATGATTTTGGATCCCATGTCGATCAATCTGTCAACGAAGAATAACCTGCTCTCGAACATCTTTTGATGGATCAGTACACTGCCTCTCGCCTGGGTAGCGATGACCAGGAAAATGCTGAGCAGGTCGGGTGTTAGTCCCGGCCATGGGGCATCCGCGATCGTCATGATGGAGCCATCGATGAACGACTCAATTTCATAATGATCCTGAGCGGGAATGTGGATATCATCTCCCGTTCTGGTGAGGTTGACGCCCATTTTCCTGAAAGAATCGGGAATGATTCCAAGCTCATCGTAAGCAACGTTTTTGATTAACAGATCAGAGGATGTCATTGCGGCCAGACCGATGAAACTGCCTACCTCTATCATATCGGGGAGCAGGCGGTGTTTGCACCCCCGCAGGGATCTGACACCGTGAATGTGCAGAAGATTGGAGCCTATCCCGTCGATTTCAGAACCCATACTGACAAGCATCCGGCAAAGCTGCTGGACATAGGGTTCACAAGCAGCATTGTAAATGGTCGTTGTCCCTTCTGCCATCACGGCTGCCATGATGAGATTGGCTGTCCCGGTTACGGAAGCCTCATCCAGTAAAATGTAGGTGCCTGTTAATTCTTTTGCCTCGACCCTGTAAAGCGAATGTTCGGGATCAAAAATAAATTGTGCTCCGAGTGATTCGAATCCGCGGAAATGGGTATCCAGTCTGCGCCTTCCGATTTTATCCCCGCCTGGTTGAGGTATGGTACCTTTGCCAAACCGCGCCAGCATCGGCCCGATGATCATGATGGAACCCCGCAGTGCGGAGGCTTGCTGAAAAAATAGGGGTGTGTAAAGCAAGTCTACATTGACATTCTCCGCGCAAAACGACCAGGTGCCTTTTGAAAGCCGAACGACAACAACCCCAAGATATTTAAGGATATCAATCAACTTGAGAACATCGCTGATCTCAGGGATATTTGAAATTATTACGGTCTGCGGAGTAAGCAATGTCGCACAGATTACCTGCAGTGCTTCATTCTTGGCACCCTGGGGGGTTAACTCTCCGGAAAGGGATATTCCTCCCTCGATGACGAATCGTGCCATAGCCTTACAATGGACCTACTTGTGTTTCCGGTTGGAGCCGGTAGTGACTTTCGATTTTTTCTTCTGGATCTTGATGATATCCGTTACCTCCTGAAGATGAATGTCTTCCCTTAATTTCAGGCGGCCTCGGGAGATCAGTTTCAGGTCATCCATAATTTTCTCATCTTCCACCATGTCCTTGTTCCAGGTCAGGTAAGACTTCTTCATCTGGTTGGCCAGTTGTTCCGTGTTCTGCCCTTTGGCCGGATTTTCTTCCTCCATCTTGGCCACATTTTCAATCAGTTGTTCCATGATTTTGCCATAATGGCGAAACTTAATGTCTGACTGGGTATAGGGAATGTGCTTTGGTTTTTCGGTAAATGTCTCAGGTACCGGTGGATCATACGGATAATCGATGTCAAGCTTGAAATCCGACATGATGGCGATATGGTCCCAGAGTTTGTGCTTGAAATCATTGATGTCTCGCAAATAAGGGTACATCATACCCATGATATCGATAATTGATTTTACCGCCAGGTTGCGCTCGTCGCGGTCTTCGATGGTGAGAACATGTTCGACCATTTTGTGGAGTGCCCTTCCGTACTCAGGAAGCTTCATCTTGGTCCGCTGTGTGTTATAATCTTTGAACATCGTGAATTTCAGTTAAGTGCGCTTTTGCAAGCAATCTATGAATTATGGGGCAAAGTTACACAATTAGCCGTTGAATTTATCTGATATTGAATTGTTTTTTATCAACAGGTTAAATTTTGTGTTTTAATCCATCGCAACTATGAACTGATTTTTTGAAACTGTAGGAAATTGGTTCAGTTCTGTCAGTGTGGTATTTT